>NZ_SRLV01000051.1:0-61993 GCF_006518205.1 Myxococcus sp. CA005
GGTAAGGGAACTCGGCGGGTAGGGCGCCGGTTCGTTGATCCAGGGGTGGGGCCATGAGAGAAGGGCAAGGATGGCCGTGACGCAGCAGGCGAAGGCAGGCAGGACCGTAGCGGTGGAGCTCCCCGGGGACATGACGCCCGAGGTGGGGCCGGTGAACGAGGGTGCGGGCGCCCGGGAGATTGCCTCCCTGACCCCCATGATGCGCCAGTACATGGAGGTGAAGGCGCTCCACCCGGACTCGCTGCTGTTCTTCCGGTTGGGTGACTTCTACGAGATGTTCTTCGAGGACGCGGTGAAGGCCTCGGAGATCCTCCAGATCACGCTCACCGCGAGGTCCAAGGGCGCGGACAAGGTGCCCATGTGTGGGGTGCCCTATCATGCCGCGCGGCGCTACATCGGCCGGCTCGTGTCGGAAGGGCTGAAGGTCGCCATCTGCGAACAGGTGGAGGAGCCGGGCAACGGGCCGGGCATCGTCCGCCGGGAAGTCACGCGGGTGATTACCCCGGGCATGGTGCTGGACGAAGAGGTGCTGGAGCCGCAGGCCAGCAACTTCCTGGCCGCCGTGTCCTGGAACGACAAGGGCTGGGGCGCGGCGCTGCTGGAGGCGTCCACCGGCGAGTTCATGGCCCTGGAGGCCCCGGGCATCGCGGAGCTGGCGGAGTCGCTGTCGCGCGTGGAGCCCCGTGAACTGCTGGTGCCGGACGGGAAGCGGGACGCGCCGGAGGTGGCGCAGCTGCTCGCCCGGCTGGTACGCACGCCGGCGGTAGCGGAGGGCGAGGCCGCGTCATTCGAACCCACGCGGGCGGCGGGCTACCTGCGCAGCCATTTCGCGGTGCAGTCGCTGTCCGCATTCGGGCTGGATGACGCGCCCCTGGCCGCGGGCGCCGCGGGCGCTGCGCTGCGCTACCTGAAGGACACGCAGAAGACGGCGGCGGCGCACGTGGACCGGCTGAGCCGGCAGGAGCGCGGCGGCAACCTCCTCATGGATGAGTCCTCCCGGGCCAACCTGGAGGTACTGCGCTCGCTGCGGGACGGTGGGCGCAAGGGCTCGCTGCTGGGCGTGTTGGACAAGACGGTGACGAGCCTGGGCGCGCGCAAGCTGGCGCGGTGGCTGGCGTCTCCGCTGGGCTCCCTGCCGGAAATCCACGCGCGGCTGGACGCGGTGGAGGAGCTGTCCGGGCGCAGCGTGTGGCGCGAGGAGCTCGCTGGCATCCTCAAGGAAGTAGGAGACCTGGAGCGGCTGTGCGGCCGGCTGTCGCTGGGCGCGGGCAATGCACGGGACTTGCGCGCGCTGGGCTTGTCGCTGGCGCAGCTTCCCCGGGTGGTGGCGGTGCTGGCGCGGTGTGAGTCCCCGCTGCTCAAGTCCCTGACGGGGCCCCTTTCCGCGCTGCCGGAGCTGGCGGAGCTGCTGTCGCGCGCCGTGGCGGAAGAGCCGCCGGTGACGCTGAAGGACGGCGGCATGATTCGCGCCGGCTTCCACGCGGAGCTGGACAAGCTGGTGGCGCTGTCCACGTCCGGAAAGGACCTGCTGCTTCAGATCGAGCAGCGGGAGAAGGAGCGCACCGGCATCTCCTCGCTGAAGGTCCGCTACAACAAGGTCTTCGGCTACTACCTGGAGGTGACGAAGTCGAACCTCGACCGGGTGCCCAAGGATTACATCCGCAAGCAGACAACGGTGAACTCCGAGCGCTTCGTCACCCCGGAGCTGAAGGAGTACGAGGAGCAGGTGCTCACCGCCGAGGAGCGGCGGTGCGCGCTGGAAATTCAGCTCTTCGAGGAGCTGCGCGCGCAGGTGGTGTCGGCGGCGCCGCGCATCCGGTCCGCCGCGGAGGCGGTGGCCACTGGGGACGCGCTGCTGTCCTTCGCGCGGTGCGCGGCGGAGTACGGCTACACGCGGCCGGAGGTGGACGCGTCCGTGGCGCTCAGCATCACCGCCGGGCGGCACCCGGTGGTGGAGCGCATGCTGGGGGCGGGGGATTCGTTCGTTCCCAACGACGTCCGCCTGGATCCGGCGGAGGACGCGCAGCTGATGGTGATTACCGGTCCGAACATGGCCGGCAAGAGCACGGTGATGCGGCAGGTCGCGCTGACGGCGCTGATGGCGCAGGCGGGCTCGTTCGTTCCGGCGAAGGCGGCGCGCATCGGCCTGTGCGATCGCATCTTCACGCGCGTGGGCGCGGCGGACAACCTGGCGCGCGGTCAGTCCACCTTCATGGTGGAGATGACGGAGACCAGCCACATCCTCCACCACGCCACGAACAAGAGCCTCATCATCCTGGATGAGATTGGACGTGGCACGTCCACCTTCGACGGGCTCTCCATCGCCTGGGCGGTGGCGGAGCACCTGCACGACACGGTGGGGGCTCGCGCGCTGTTCGCCACGCACTACCACGAGCTGGTGGACCTGGCCCGCGAGCGGCCCCGGGTGAAGAACCTGTGCGTCGCCGTGAAGGAGCAGAACGGCAAGGTCATCTTCCTGCGCAAGCTGGTGCCGGGTGGGGCCAGCCGCTCCTATGGCATCGAGGTGGCGAAGCTGGCGGGCCTGCCTCCGGAGGTCGTGGGGCGCGCGCGTGAGTTGCTCCAGAACCTGGAGTCCGGGGAGCTGGATGACGCGGGCCGGCCCCGGGTGGCCGTGCGGCAGCCCCAGGGCGGCCGGCGTGGGGCTTCGACCGGGCAGCTTGGACTGTTCGGCATGGAGCCGGCGCAGGGTGGCACCGGGGTGACGCCCGCGCAGCAGAAGGCGCTGGACGCGTTGAAGGGGGCGAGCATCGACCGGATGACGCCCCTGGACGCGCTCAACCTGCTGGCGAAGCTCCAGCGCGAGCTGGAGTAGGGCGCGCCCGCCTGGGACGCCTGTGCTGTTCCTCGGTGAGGCCCTCGCTCGGGCGCAGGGCCTCGCCGCACCCGCCCGTATCAGGTTGTGTCCCGAGGGCCCCGTCACCTCCCGAATCGGAGTCCGTTGATACGGATCGGGTGGGGTGGATGGGGCTCACGGCAGGGACTCAATGCTCGCGTCTACTAGCGTGTATCACCCAATGGCGGACCGGACGGTTGCAGGGCGCGGCTCGCGCTGACGCGTCGGTCCGGCGCTGACGTGTCAACGGACAGTCCGTCGTGTCAGTTCACAGCCTCACGGCTGATGCTCCCTGGGGACGGGCCGCGTCTGACGTGTCAGTGACACCTGCTGACGCGTCGGACGATGTCTTGACGCGTCTGTTTTTGCTCCTTTGGTGTGTGTGGGTTTGATTGAATTTCTGTGTATGGTGTCTCACCTCATTTAAAGGAGTCCTATGTCTGGACCTCTGCGTCGAGATGCCTCATGTCCTCCCCGTGCATTCCCCCGTGGCTCCAAGCTCGTGGCTGCACTCGCCCTCCTGTCGTCCTGCGCGGCGCCCGTCGAGCGCGGTCCCGCAAAGCCTGGCGCCACCCTGTTCCTCGGGAAGGTGCTCACCATGGACGACAGTGGGACGGTCGCTGGCGCCGTGCTGGTGGATGAGCGAGGCCAGATCCTGAAGGTCGGCACCGCGGACGAGGTGCAGAAGGGCCTGGACACCTCGGTGCAAATCGTCCAGCTCGCGCCCGGGCAGGTCTTGATGCCGGGCTTCTTTGATCCGCACCTGCATTTCATGCCCACGCTCCTTCAGAGCACGCTGGGCACCCACGACCTGGCGCCCTGCCTGCCTCCTCCCTACAGGGTGGATCCGTCCGTGGACTGCAAGGCCCGTAGCGAAGTGCTGGGCGCGCTCTCCGCGATGGCGCTGGAGGGCACGAGTGCCGTCGGCGGCAACGCCTTCGTCCTGGGGATGAACCTGGACCCGTCGAGGCAGGTGTTCGACAACACGAAGGGGTGCGGGGTGGGTGGACCTTCGCCCTTCACGGCGCAGCCGAAGTTCTACATCGAGGCGTGCGTGAGCAAGGATCGTCCGGTGATCATCCTGGATCAGTCGGGACACCTGGGCTACGTGAACCAGAAGGCCTTCGATGTCGTCTGTGGCGTTCAGAACGCCAACGCCAACACCTGTACGATCCCCGATTCCGTCAAGAGTGGCGGCGGCGACTGGGTCACGGATTCGGCGAAGAACTTCGTGGGCCTGCTTCAGGAGCCTTCCGCGTTCGGGCCGTTCCTGACGGCGTTGCAGAAGAACCTGCCCGTGGCGCAGGTGTTCTCCGATCCGGTCAAGTTCGCGGAGACGGGGGGCGCGGACGTCGAGCGCGTCATTCGGGGGCTGCGCGACGCGGGCGTCACCACCATCGCGGACGGCGGCCTCCAATCGGTGGCGCAGATCAACGCGGTGAAGCGGTTCACCGAGCTGCCCGGTTTTCCCTTCCGAATCACGGGCGTCGTGGTCGCCGAGGCCGCGAAGACAGCGAAGCTGAAGCCGACGGCTCCTGCCTGTGAGCCGAAGGCAGGGAATGACTGCGCGCTGCCGAAGTGGCTGGGCGCCGGTGGCATCAAGGTCTGGGTCGACGGCTCGACGCAAGGTTGCACCGCGAAGCTCGAGGCGCCCTACCACTACCTGGCCGGCGGGCACTGCTCGGGTGATGGCGAGGGCCGGGCCGACTACGACAACGTGCAGGCGCTCACCGAGGATTTGAGCGAACTCTGGACCCAGGGCGATTGGCGGTTCCAGCTCCACGCCAACGGCAATGGGGCGAACAACTGGGCGATCGATGCGCTGTCTCGGCTCCAGCAGACGAAGACGAACACGCGCCCCGTCCTCCTCATCCACAACACGGTGGGCCGGCCCGCGATTTCCAAGCGCATCGGTGACCTGCGCAATGGTGCGGGGGTGATGGATACGAAGCCGGTACCGACGCTCGACGTCCAGGTGACGCACCTCATTGGACACGTGGCGTATTGGGGTGATGCCTTCGTGGGAATGCTGGGGCACGAGGCCGCGAGCGAGATCGATCCGATCGCCTATGACCGTGAGAACAAGATCCCGTTCTCGCTCCACAGCGATTCGATGGTGACGCCGACGCGTCCGCTCTGGTTCGTGGAGCAGGCCGTCACGCGGCGCACCTGGTCCTATCCGGACTTCTCGAAGGAGTACGTGCTGGGCGCCAAGCACGCGGCGACCGTCGATGAGGCGCTGCGCGCGATTACCATCGTGCCGGCCCGTCACCATGAGCTCGACAAGCTGATTGGCAGCATCGAGCAAGGCAAGGTGGCTGACTTCGTCGTGCTGAGCGCCAACCCGCTCGATTTCGACCCGGCCAACGGGGGAGACCCGACGAAGATCAGCCAGATTCAGGTGCTCCAGACGTACCTCAACGGACGGCCCACCAGCGGCAGCCAGCACTGATTAGCGCTCAAGCGCCCAGTCCAGACGCCTCCCACAGGGGACTCCTGTGGGAGGCGTCTGATTTCATACTGAACGGACCGCGTGCCCACCGGATGCTCCTCGAGCCGGGGGGAGCCGGAGTCACTCCCGTAGCTCGCTGTTCGGAAATGTCGGGGGTTTTGCGCCGCGAAATCTCCCGACAATTCCGAACAGCGAGCTGTTGAACGACGTGGACTGTGGATATTGCCATACGGCGAATGCGGCCTGTCGAGGCGCGTCAATATCCATGTCTGCCGTTGGAATTAAAATCGGGCATGGAGGGGTTTTGCTGGATGTCATTTTTGACACGCCTGGCAGACAGGTGGCTTGCTCGACTTTGTGTTTGGGCTGCGCGTAGACTGGCCGCTGCGATGTAGCTGTTTGCGGGAATAGTTCGCTGCCCGAGGGCAAGGAGCGTTTGCCGCAAAGCGTTGCATCGCGATCCGACCCTCTGAGTCCACTACAACCCAGGGAATCACATGTTCAAGAACTGCATCGCCCGTGCTGCGATTCTTGCGACCACTGCTGTCCTTGCCACCGGCTGTGGCTCCGACGTTCCAGAAGAAAGCCTTGAGGCTGACGCGCTCGGCACGCGCAGTGACGCGCTGGAGAGCATCCAGTTCTGGCACGACTTTCGCGCGTACAGCGGCGTGTCGGACGAGTGTAACGGATTCAATGTCTCCGAAGGCCGGGGCCTGGGGCAGTGGACGAGCCAGGTTCGCCTGGACACCGACTCCCGGCCGCAGGGGTGCTGGCAGAAGTTCGGCATCTATGACCCCTACGGTGAGCTGAGCGGGCTGTCGCTGACGGTCAGCTTCTTCGGGCAGGGCAACCCGACCTCCAACGGGCAGTGCGACAACCCGGGGACGTACGTCGTCCCCGTGGGCCCTGTGCTCAACTGGGCCGGTCCCTGGGGAATCGATACCACCGACGCCTATGGTGGCTGCGTGCAGACGTTCAGCATCTCCGGGCGCAGTGACGTGGCGCTGGATGTGCGGTTCGACGCGGACCGACACAATGGTCAGTGCCTGAACGCTGGGATGCACACGGTGACTTCGAGCAATGCCGTCACCCTGACGCTCGACATGGACAATCGTTTCGGCGGTTGCTACCAGACCTTCCGGCTCCGGAAGATGACGTGTGGCGACAACATCTGTGAGGCCGGTGAGACCTGTCCGGCCGACTGCAATCAATGCGGCGACGGCATCTGCAATGGCTCAGAGAACCGATTTACCTGCCCCGAGGATTGCAGCCCCGTCATCCCGGGCGAGTGCGCGATTTTCTGCCCGCCCGAGTTCCCCTGAGCCTGGCTGCACGGAGAGGGCTGCGTGGCCCTCTCCGTGCCTCCAAGGCACGCTCTGGTCAGGACCCGCGTTGTTCAGTCGGGAAGGTTTTTGATGACGTAATCGCACGCGTCCCCAACCGTTATGATCTTCTCGGCTTCCTCGTCTGGGATTTCGATGACGAAGGTGTCCTCGAGATCCATGACGAACTCAATGTGGTCGAGGTAGTCCATCCCCAGGTCCTCGATGAGCCGGGCTTCGGGGGTGATCGATTCGAAATCGGCACCCGAATGATCCTTGACGATCAACTTTACGATGTCGCACACGTGCGGCACGGAGTTGATGGAGCGTTGTCCGACGAGTTGAGCGGCTTCTGCCGGAATTGCGCTGGACGTGCGCCCCTCTGTCGAAGCGAGCAGGGAAATCATTACGAGACACGGCAGGACGGCATGGTGAGCAGCGGACCGGAACACAAGAATCTCCTTGGCTGGAAGGAGAACACAGGATTCTTTCGGCCACAGCTCATGTCAAGATGCTTGCTTGCTGACTTTGGAATCTTGCTGTTCTTTCGCAAAGCCCTGATGGTGCAGGGATTGGCTCAGGCCCCGACCACCAGCCACACGCCCACCAGGACCATCCAGCCGAAAACCGTCGCCTCGATGAGTCGCTGAACGAGTCCTCGCACGGGCGATTCGAAGGACAGCACGAAGATTCCGGCGAGGACTCCCTTGCCCAGCGCGGCAGTGAGCATCGCAAGACCGGACAGCATCGCCGTGTCCTCGAAGGCGCGCCCGAGCTCAATCAGGCCGGCGCCCGCGCCGAAGTAGCCGATGGCGGCGACGATGTTGTGAACCTGGTTCCTCCAGGTCCCCCAGAATGGCGCGCCAGCGTCACATGGGAACACCGCGGCGCCGACGTAGCTGACGCCCAGGAAGGAAAGCAATACGAGGCCCGTTTGGGTGTCATCCTGCAACTGCCCTCTGAGCATCGCCACGAATACCCAGACCGCGAGGCCCAGTGGCGCGAAGGCGAGCCAGGCAACTCGGGCCGCGTCGGGTGCCCCCGTTTCTCCCAGCTCGCTGATGGTGTTTCGCACGTGGCTGTAGCCAGGGCGACGACGTGCGAACCACCACGGCGGTACGGCGGCCAGCAGACCCGCGAAGACCGCCGCGACGAGGACCCAGAGGCTCATTCTCCAGCCTCTAAGCGCGCGCTCCCTCTGGCAAAAGCGCGCCGTCGGGCTCGACGGTTACTCGGTAATCTCGCGGATGACGCGGCAGGGGTTCCCGGCCGCGAATACGCCATCCGGAACGTCCCTGGTGACGATGCTGCCCGCGCCGATGACCGCGCGTGAGCCGATCCGAACGCCCGGGAGGATGATGGCGCCGCCTCCCACCCAGACGTCTGAACCGATCGTGACGGGCTTGCCGAACTCCTCCTTCCGCCGCAGCTCCGCGTTGAACGGGTGCATGGGCGTGTAGATCTGCACCCCAGGCCCGAACAGTGTGTAGTCGCCGATGCTCACCCGGCACACGTCCAGCACGATGCAGTTGAAGTTGAAGAACACGCGCTGGCCCAGCTCGATGTTCGAGCCATAGTCACAGAAGAAGGGCGGCTGCATCCACACCGTGTCGCCACCCACCCCCACCAATGCTTGAAGGATGCGCCGCCGCTCCTCCTGCTCACCCTCACGGGTGGCGTTGAGCACCTGGCAGAGGTCCCGCGCGCGATTTCGGGCCGCCACGAGCTCCGCGTCAAACGGGTCGTAGAGTTCCCCGTCCAGCATCTTCTGGCGTTCGGTCTTCATGGGCGTTCCTCCTGATGGGCCTTGTTGGCAGGGATGGGACTTGTGGCCACGACATGGCGGTCGCAGGAAGCGGAGTGGTTCCTGTGCGTCCACTTTCCGACGCGGAGCGTCGCTCAGGGCGACCTCGCCGGTGGACAACTCCCTCCCCGCAGCAGCCGTGCGCGAGCCCGTTCCACGCGCCGCTGGACCCCGTCCGCATGGACGGGCACCACCATGGAGCGCTTGAAGACCTTGCAAGGGAATTGAGGACATTCCTCATGCCCCGGCAGGTGGTGTGTCCTCTGGACTTACGACACTAGGTTTGGATGGCCTTGGGTTGTGAGGGCTGAGAGACGAGCGGGCGCTCATTCGGTCGCGGTTCTGTAGCAAGGGAGCTGGTCATGAAATCACGACGGGATTTCAGAGGTCCGAGCTTTGCGAGGCTCCGTGAGGGAATGCGGCAGGTAGCGACCGCCAGCAACATTTCAGGACTGGATGGAGCTGGTACCCGCGCAGTGGAAGCGTGGTTCTTGGGGCCCAAGGGCGAAAACGCGGATGTCTTGGAGTCTCTCATTGTAGAGGCCATTCGGGACCAGGTGTTCTGGCGCCGCAACTTTCACCCGGGAGACCCGACTCACATCACAGAGGAGATAAAACGCAGCCCCGAATATATCGAGGCCCTTGATGCGCTCGTTGCCGGACACCGCTCGCTGTTGGCATTCCTGAAGAAGTCCGTTCCCTTTTTCAGCATGCGCTACCAGGGGCATATGAATTGGGACCTCACGCTGCCAGGGGTTGTCGGGTACTTCTCCGCGATGCTGTACAATCCGAACAACGTTGCCTTCGAGGGCTCCACGGCAACGACGCTGCTCGAAATCCTCGTCGGTGACGACTTGTGCCGGATGCTTGGCTATACCATTCCGGACACCGGCGGCCTGGCTGCCGGTGCCCTCCGACCCTGGGGCCACATTACGTGCGATGGGTCGGTGGCCAACATCGAGGCCATCTGGGCGGCGCGAAACCTGAAGCTTCTGCCCGTTGCCCTCCAGGCCGCGCTTCGGGAGGACGCATCGATTGCGCTCGGCAGAGACCTCACGGTGCCCGTTCCTCAAGGAGGAACAGCGAAGCTCGTGGAGCTCGACACCTGGTCCCTGTTGAACCTTCCAGAAGACACCGTGCTGGCCCTTTTCGGACGACTGACTCGGGAGTTCCAGATCCCCCGAGATACCCTCACTGAGGTGCTGGCTCGCTTCTCGCTGCAAAACCTCGGCATGATCGAGTTCTCACGCCGCTTCTTGGGAGACGTTCCCGAGCCTCCAGTATTCCTGGTGCCGGGCACGCGTCACTATTCGTTCCCGAAGGCCGCGGCGGTGCTGGGGATCGGCGCCTCGAATATGATCGATGTGCCCGTGGACCTCGATGCGCGCATGGATCTCACCGCCGTGCGTCGAATCCTGGAGGACTGCCTCACGCGGCGAAGGCCGGTTTACGCCGTCGTTGCGGTCATTGGCAGTACCGAAGAGAGCGCCATTGATCCATTGAAGGAGCTCCTGGCTTTGCGTGACGAGTACCGAAGCCGAGGACTCGACTTCCACGTTCATGCGGACGCAGCCTGGGGGGGATATCATGCGTCCTGTATCCGCGAGGATTTCGCAATGCTGGAGCCCTTGACGCGTGGCTTCGCCGCCGCTCCACCTCCCGCCATGCCACTGAGCCGGTATGCGACGGAGCAGCTCCGCGCACTAGAGGGCGCGGACTCCATTACCGTGGACCCACACAAGTCGGGCTACATCCCTTATCCAGCTGGCGCGCTCTGCTACCGCAACTCGGCCATGCGCGATCTGGTCACCTTCAGCGCCCCCGTGGTCTTTCACGGAGACGCAGAGCCCACAGTTGGCATCTACGGGCTCGAGGGCTCAAAGCCGGGCGCTGCCGCTGCGGCCGTGTATTTGAGCCACCGGGTCATTCGTCCCACCCGAAGTGGATACGGGAAGATCATTGGGCAGGCGCTCTTCAGTTGCAAACGCCTCTATGTGCGTCTGCTCTGCATGGCGAAGGAAGGGGACCCATTCGTGGTCGTTCCGGTGTCGCGGCTTCCGGCAGAGGCAAACGGTGGAAATATAGTAGAGCAGCTCCAATTTCTTCGTGAGCGCATTGATCGGGCGACGTCTGCGCAACTGGAGAAGGATCCGGAGGCAATGGCGTTGCTGCGAGAGCTCGGCCCGGATGAGAATATCCTTGCATACGCGTTCAACTTCCGGACTGCCACGGGGGAGCTCAACCGGGACCTTGCGCTGGCCAACCAGCTCAACAAGGCAATTTATGATCGGCTTAGCATCGATCCGGGATCGGACATCTATGGCTATGACTTGATCGTCAGCACGACGGATTTGTCTGGCCCGGGTTACGGTCGTGGCTTCATCGAGAACTACAAGGCCCGGCTCGGAGTAGGTGGCTCGCCGGGCGACAACATCACGGTGCTGCGTTCGGTGACGATGGACCCCTGGGTTACCGAAACGAAGGAGGGATCCTTTATCGACGTGTTGGAGGTTGAGTTCCGCAAGGTGGTGTGTGCGGCTCTTGAGGAACTCATTCCCACTCGAGACAGGGGCTACTGAGATGGCCGGGCGTCGCTTTCTATTGTACTTTGCATGGAGTCGCGTGCTCGAAGAGAAGGCGTCGCTGGGTACTCTGGAAAACCGCTATCCAGCGCTTTTTGAGCTGCGGCGTGCCATCTGGCCTCACTATGAGTGGGCGGCAGATGGAGAGCGCTATCGGCAGGGCATCGCAGGTTTTCTTGAGCACGTCATTCTCTTTGATTTTCAGCGGTTCATCCAGGTCATTCTCGAGGCCACCGGCAACGCCGTAACGCTCGTGGAGCGTCAGAGCGCAGAAGGGGGCTGCAGTCCCCTGGATGACCGGCTGCTCAGTAGTGCAGACACCGTTATCGTTGTGAGTCTCGACCATCTGGTGACGGAGCAGACGGTCGATGCGAACGAGGTGGCCGCGGTTCGGCGGTTCCTGATGCGCTCGGGCACGGCGCTCATCGTCTGTCCTCATCATGACGTAGGGGCGCCTCCAGAGCAGTCGGCGCGAGAGGTCGAGCTCCTGCACCACGGTGACCGCCTTGTCTCTTCTCAGCAGCGGCTCGGTGGTGTGGCGAGATCCCTGCTCGCGGAACTGGGCTTCCCCGTGGAGAATCGCTACGGGCTCAGCCCGGCGGCCGCGCCCGATGGTGGACCCGCGCCGCTCGATGTGGCTACCCACCTCGACACGCCTGGGTTTCTTGTGGGCGTAGAGACGTTCAACCTCCACGCGCATCTGCCACACTTGTGGGTACCACCTGCGCTGGAAGGCCGCGTGAGCGTGCTGGCGCGCCAGTTGATTCACCCCTCAGCGCCGCCTCATCCTTTTGTCGAACGCGGTCATGACCGGTTCAATGCCATGCTGTGGATGCCGCCCGATGCGACTCGTGCTGGGCACCTGCTCGTCTGCGACGCCACCATCTGGAGCTCGGCTTTTGGTGGCCTCACGAGCTTGAACCGATTCTGGCAGAATCTGGCGCGAATGCCCGCGTCATAGGCTGGTGGCAGCACACGCGGATGGCGCCCACCCGCGTCGGCGCTGTCCACTGTCTTCCTGGGCGACCAGCCACGGCACGTTCGCCCAGCCGTGCGGACCAGCGCGCCCTTCTCGTCCCATGAAGCAGTGGACCCACGACGCTCCACTGCGCATCGTTTGCACTTGCTGGGAGGTGTTGATGGCAAGGACAGAGAAGGGGCGGAAGGTGGCGCGCGGGGGGACTCCAGCGGGGCGTACCGCTGTGAGGCGTACCAGGAACGGCGCGCTGGGAGAGAGCGAGTCTCAGGGCGTGGACATTCGGAACCTGCCTGCCTGTATTCAGGACATTGTGCTGGCCGCACAGGATACCGACCCGGGACCGCCGGAGCCCCTCGATTATCACCAACTCCGGGGCCGCATCGAAGCGGCTCGTGTGACACTTCCGCCGCTCTATCGCGACGAGGTCCTGGTTCCCTTTCTCCGCATCCTGGACAAGCTCGGGTCCCAGGGGTTTGCGGAAGTGCTTCTGCGGGACCCCACGCGCGAGCGCGAGGCGGGGCTCGTGATCGACGCTGCGCACACCATCCTTCAGAACGGGGAGAACTATCAACTCGTCGCGACGGATGCATTTGAGGAGGTCGTGAGCGATCTGTATGACGGGTTCTTGAGCGCGGAGGACCGGCGGAACGTCAAGCCCCCAGATCGGGGAGTCATCCCGCCTCTGGTGAAGTGGGGGAGCCCTCAATTCGGGCCTTATACGTGGCCGGTGGATGTAACGAGGTCCGTCCTGGGGATGGGCGCTGGTATCGTGAGCCTTCCTCCCGCGCATGCCAGGGTGGGGCTGCTGGCGTGGTCTGCGATCGGTCATGAGGTGGGAGGGCACGACATCCTGCATGCCGATGATGGATTGCCGGAGGAGCTTGCCATTGCTGTGAATGAGCACTTGCAAGCGGGAAAGCTCGCTTCATTGGGTCACTACTGGAGTGAACGCATCGACGAAACAGCGTCCGATGTCCTCGGCATTCTCAACATGGGGCCGGCCGCGGGCATCGGGCTCATTGGCTACTTTCGAGGGTTGAATCTCGCATTCCGTGGAGAGGGAAGACTGCGTAACGGTGGGCGCGCTTCGGATCCCCATCCCGCGGGTATCCTTCGGGGGTTCCTGGCGGCCTACGTTGTTGCGCGCCTGCGCTTCGACCACGCGGCGGAGTGGTCTCAGGTGATTCTCAATGAGGTGAGAATGGATGTGGTGCCTGAGGAGCTGGTGCTGGCAGGAAAGAAGGTGGACCCCGAGGATGCGCGGAGATCCGCCGAGCTGGTTGCGGAGGTGATTGTTTCCAGCAAGCTGAACGCTCTTGAAGGGCACTCACTGGGCTCCATCCAGACCTGGCGCAATAGCGACGAGGAGAAGGTGCAGGAGATGCGGCGCCTTCTTGTGTCCGGCCTTGGGGCTCTTCCTGATGCTGTGACCGAAGGCATCTACGCCGCGCACCTCGTGGCGGCGGGTGTCACCGCCGCGCTGGCCGCGGAGGCGGACGTCCGGCGAATCTTCGACCGAATGATTCGGCTGCTGAAGCAGATGCACGATCGGAACCCGTCCTGGGGGCCGCTCTTCATCCGGCACCGCAGCGACGTTGCGCCGCACTTTCTCTATCCATACCCACGCCATCGGGTGTGATTGAGCACGCAAAGCAAAGTGCCGGAATGTCTGATGCGGTAAGCTGTCTCACCGGGGCATCGTCACTGCCGCCGGTGAGCAGCCTCCACTTCATGGTTTCCGCGCATTGAGTGATGGCGCCCACTGCTCAATGCAAGCGCAGGGTCCTGTGTCTCGCAGCACACAAACGGCGCCACGCCACTCCCCGCATGGCCGGGGAGTGGCCAAGAGTGGGGCCATGAGGATGCTGCCTGTCTGCATGGGAGTCCTGGTCTGTGGGTGCGCGGCGCACGGCGTGGGGGAGCGGCCAGACGCCGTCACCGCCGCGTCCATGGATGGCCGCGAGGTGCTGCGCTTCGAGGGCATGTGTGACGCCTCCGGCGCGGTGGCGCTCGGCGGCAGCCTGTTCGTCGTGGGCGACGATGAGGACAACATCCTCCGTGTCTACGACGCGCGCCGGGGCGGTCCACCCGTGCAGAGCGTGGACCTGTCCCCGGACCTGGAGCTGCCCGCGGCGAAGAAGAAGCCCCCGGAGGCGGACATCGAGGCAGCCACCGGGCTGGGCTCGCTGTCCTTCTGGCTGACGTCCCACGGCCGCAAGAGCTCCGGGAAGAAGGCGCCCAGCCGGCTGCGCTTCTTCGCCACCAAGGAGACGGACGCGGGGCCCCGGCTGGTGGGCCGGCCGTACACGCAACTCCTGGATGACATGCTCGCGGCGCCCCAACTGGCGCGCTTCGGGCTGGACGGGGCGGAGACGAAGGCGCCCAAGGCACCGGGTGGGCTCAACATCGAGGGCATGACGGCCATGGCGGATGGACGCACCATCCTCGTGGGCTTCCGCAGCCCCGTGCCCGACGGGAAGGCGCTGCTGGTGCCGCTGCTCAATCCGGTTGCGTTGGTGGAAGAGGGCGCTCGGGCCCAGTTGGGCGAGCCCGTGCAACTGGACCTGGGCGGCTTGGGCATCCGTTCGCTGTCCTGGTGGCGCGGCCGCTACGTCATCATCAGCGGTGGCACGGCGGGAGAGGGCACCTCGCGGCTGTTCACCTGGCGCGGCGGTGAGGACGCCCCGGTCGCCGTGGAATCGGTGGACCTGGCGGGCCTGAACCCGGAGGCCTTCTTCACGCCGGAGGACACCGAGGAAATCCTGCTGCTCAGCGACGACGGCGCCGCGCCCGTGGACGGCGTTGAGTGCAAGCGGCTGAAGGACCCGTCGCGCAAGCGCTTCCGGGGCGTCTGGGTGCGGCTGCCAGAATCGCCGTGAGGCGGCGTGTGCGTCCGTCCGCCGCGCTTGGGGTAGGCTGCGCGTCCATATGCAGCTGGCCATTCCGCATGCTCCCCGGCAGGTCCGACTGACGCAGGTGCCCGGCGCCGTGGGGCGCGTGGTACGAGGCGTCCTCCTGGGACTGGTGGCCGTGGCGTTCCTGGGCACCGGCGCCGGCTGGGCTGGACGCTACTTCGTCGAAGAGCAGGGCTTCGCCGCGCGGGCGGAGGAAGTGGAGGGGCTGGTGGTGGCCTCCCGCCTTCCCCCCCTGGACGCCCGGGATGGCGCGGAAGCCACCCTGGAGGTGCTCTACACCTTCGCGGAGGCGGAGCACTCCGTGTCCGGCATCCGGACCTTCGCGGAGTACGCCGAGGGCCTGGGGCGGGGCGCTCGGGTGACACTGCTGGTGGACCCCGCGATGCCGGACCGGCCGCGCGAGGCCGGCTTCGCCCGCTCCCGCGCGATGCGCGTGGGGCTGCTCCCCTGGGGCATCGGACTGGGCGTGCTGGTGGCCGTGGGGTACTTCGCGTGGGAGATGCGGCGGCTGTGGCGCTCGGAGGTGGAGCCGCTGCGGCTGGGCGCGCTGGTGTGGCTGACGCCGGACGGGCCCCTGCCGGAGGCCCGGAGCGAGGTGTCCTTTCCGGCCCACTATTTCCGGCAGGACGTGAAGCACGCGGTTCGCGCCCGGGTCCGGCCGGGGCGGGCGCCCGTGCGCAACGGGGAGAAGGTGCTGGCCGCGGTGGTGCCCCGGCAGCCTGGGTGGGCGCGCGTCATCGACCAGGACCTCGCGGGGGTGCTGGGGTGGCTGCGCTGAGACAGATGGTAGGGGCCGAAAATTTGCCGGGGAGGTGGGGCTGTGTGACACACGCCTGTAGCTCGCGCCCACCCGGAGGAACCCCATGCACTCGCGCCTCGTCATCGTGCTGCCCGTGCTGCTGCTGCTCGTCCCGAGCGCGGTGGGGGCCGCCAAGCGAGACGAGGCCGAGGAGGCCTATCAGGGTGCTCGCAAGGTCTACTACGCGCTGAAGGACGACGCGGCCCGGCGCAAGCTGCGTCATCACTGGCTGAACGTGGTGGCGCGCTTCGAGTCCGTGGCCGCGCGCTTCCCGAAGTCGGACCGCGCGCCGGATGCCCTGTTCACGGCGGCGGAGATGCTCCAGGAGCTGAGCCGCATCTCCTTCGTGGAGGACGACCTCAAGGCCTCCATCACCGACTACACCAAGCTGCTGGAGGGCTACCCGAAGCACCGGCTGTCGGATGACGGTGCGCTGGCGCTCGCGAAGATTCACGTCCACCGGCTGGACCAGCCGGAGTCCGCGCGCAAGGTCCTGACGGAGACGCTGGCCGTCAACAGCAAGGGTGACCGGGCTCGGGAGATGCGGGAGCTGCTGGCCTCGCTGCCGTCGCCCAAGGCCCCGCCGCCGCCCCCTCGCAAGGCCGCGCCTGTCGTGGCGAAGAGTGATTCCTCCGCGTCGGGCAAGACGAGCACCGCTGGCAAAGCGACCGCCATGGCCGACTCCGGCAAGAGCTCCGCGTCGGTGGATGCCTCCGCCAAGGGCTCCGTGTCGAGCAAGGCCGTCGCTTCGGCGGAGACGTCCGCGTCCGGGAAGGGCTCCGCCCCGGACGATACCTCCAGCGCGGGCACCAGCGACACGTCCAAGGCCGTTGCCTCGACCGACACGTCCAAGGACGCGCAGCCGGCGCCGGCCGTGGAGGCGTCGGGGCCCGCGGAGCGGCCTTCGTCCAGCCTGGTGGCCGCCATCGAGAAGATGGCGCGCGAGCCGTCGCCCAGGATTCCCCAGAAGGAGCCGAGCGCGCCCGTGAAGGAGGACGCGCGCGAAGGCAGCCTGGACGCGGCCGTCGCCGCCGCCATGGCCTCGAAGCCCGCTGCCGCGGAGCCGCCGCGTCCCATCACCCGTCCGGTGGACGACAAGGTGGCGCAGGCCCGGCTGAAGGCCGTGGCCAAGCAGTCGCGCAGCATGGAGCTGACGCTGGCGGAGCAGCTCGGCCTGAAGGTGCGGCGCGTGGTCATCGATCCCGGCCACGGCGGTCACGACACGGGCGCCATCGGCAAGGGGGGGACGCGCGAGAAGGACGTGGCGCTGTCCATCTCCCTCAAGCTGGCGGAGGAGCTGCGTGAGAAGGGCCTGGAGGTGGTGCTCACCCGCGACGATGACCGGTTCATCCGCCTGGAGGACCGCGCCAAGTACGCCAACGCCGAGCACGGTGACCTGTTCATCTCCGTCCACTGCAACGCCGCGGAGAAGCGCACGCTGCGTGGCATCGAGACGTACACCCTCAACACGTCGGCGGACCGCTACTCCATCCGCCTGGCCGCGCGGGAGAACGCGTCCTCGGAGAAGGGCATCAGCGACCTCCAGTTCATCCTGGCCGACCTGGCCACCAAGGCGAACACGGAGGAGTCGACGCGGCTCGCCACCCAGGTGCAGCGCAGCCTCGTGGGGGGCCTCTCCCGCAAGTACAAGGGCATCCGCGACCTGGGCCACAAGGAAGCGCTCTTCTATGTGTTGTTGGGCGTGAAGATGCCGGCCATCCTGGTGGAGACTTCGTTCCTCTCCAATCCAGACGAAGAGGCACGTCTCAAGTCCAATGTCTACCAGACCGAGGTCGCCAAGGCGATTGCCCATGGCGTGGAGGAGTTCCTCGGAGACCGCCGCCGCGTGGCGAAGGTGGACTGAGCGCGTCCGGCGCTTCGCCAGAAGTGGGTAGCAAGGACGGACGCGCTGGGTAGTTCAGTTCCGTTCGGCTGGGGAACGCGCGTGTCACCGGGTAGACGCCGCCGGACACCCTCGCGCTTCTCGTTCCAGGGATGGGTAGAGCCTTGCCCAGCGTGGGCAATGAACTTACGCCCCCTGGGCACATCCTGTCACACGATGCCACATGCCAAGGACCTGGCGCGGACCGCGAAGCCTGTCCGTCCCTCCCTGAAGGGCTCCCCTCAGGGACATGTGTGCGTTTCGCTTTAAAAACAAACAAGAGGCTATTTCCACGTATTGCCTGGAAGCGCACGCGAGGCATTGGTGCGACATGCGCTGAAGGGAGGGGTGCGCCGGACCGCTCAGCGGGCGGCGAGCGGGTTGCAATGCCCTGACGCAGCCGGAATCAACCGGCCGCTCGATGGAGCACGCAACTCAAATGAACGCAATCAAGACTACCGTTGCCGCTGTCACCGCTGCCGCGTCTCTCGTCGCCTTCTCGTCCGCTGAGGCCGCCACCGCCACCGCCAACCTGAACGTCACCGCCAACGTCGGTGGCTCCTGCGCCATTGGCTCCGGCGGCGGCGGCGGAACGCTGAACTTCGGCACGTACGATCCCATCATCGTCAACTCCGCGCTGGGCATCGACCTGTTCGGCACGGGCACGCTGAGCGTGCAGTGCACCCTGCTCGGCACCGCGGTCATCACCCTGGGCCAGGGCCTGCACCCGGCCTCGGGCTCGACGGACGCGGCCCCGCAGCGCCGGATGCGCAACACGGCGTCGGCGGACTACCTTGCGTACGGCCTGAACCAGGACGTCACCCGCCTCATCGGGTGGGGTAACACCGCGGGCTCCGGCCTGCCGTTCCTGGGCACGGGCCTGCCCGTCCCCGTGCTGGTCTACGGCACGGTTCCGCGCGGTCAGAACGTTCCCTCTGGCACGTACAACGACACCGTCGTCGCCACCATCACCTTCTGATTCGGGGCGATAACACATGCGTAACCGTCTTCTGTCTTGGACTGGCGGCCTGATGTGTTCGGCTGCCTTGGAATGGATGGCCATGGGGACCGTGAGCGCGGCTGAGCTCGATGTCAGTCCGGTTCGGCTTGAATTGGATTCAAGCGCCCGTGGCGTGGTGATGAACGTGAGGAACAAGAGCAGCGAATCCACACGCTTCCAAGCCTCTGTCTATTCATGGGTTCAGGACGAAGAAGGGCGCATGTCGCTCGCGCCGACTCAGGATTTGTTCTTCTTCCCGTCCATGTTGACGTTGGAGCCCGGGGAGTCCCGCCCCATCCGGGTGGGGAGCTCCTCGGCTCCACAGGATACCGAACGCTCCTTCCGAATCGTCGTGGAGGAGCTTCCCCCGCTGCAACCGTCCACCCCGACAACGGGGTTGAATGTCCTCACCCGAATCTCAGTGCCTGTCTTTGTCGCGCCCAAGAAGAAGACCGTTCAAGGCCAGATCGCGGAAGCCGTGCTGCGCGAGTCGAAGTTCCACGTCCGGGTGCAGAACCCGGGCACGGTGAACTTCTTCATCCGGAACCTTCGGGTCCGGGGGCTCGACGCCAAGGGCAAGCGGCTGGTCGAGAAAGAGGAACCCGGCTGGTACGTCCTGGCGGGCGACGCGCAGGTGTATGCCATGGAGATCGCGGGCAAGGTCTGCCGCAAGGTCCGCACGGTGGAAGTGGAGATGGAGACCGACCAGGGCGTGCTCCGTCAGACCTCCCCCGTGGAGTCTCCCGCTCCCTGCGCTCGCTGACCGACGCACCATGGCCCCCTCCCGGCTTGCAATAACCCGCGCGCCCTCATGCACGGTGCTGGCGTTATCCTTGTCGTTGGGGGCCCTGTCGGCGGCCGCGCAAGACCCCGTGGCCGCCAACCCCTCCGCGCCGCCGATGCCCATCGTCGCGGACTTCACCTTGAACGGCGTGCCCCGCGGCGCCACGTTTCCCATGCTGCGCGGCAGCGACGTGCTGCTCCCCGCGGCCACGCTCGAGGCCCATGGCGTGGACCTGGTGGC
This sequence comes from Myxococcus sp. CA005, assembly GCF_006518205.1. NCBI lineage: Bacteria > Pseudomonadati > Myxococcota > Myxococcia > Myxococcales > Myxococcaceae > Myxococcus > Myxococcus sp. CA005. The sequence continues at coordinate 19,614 of NZ_SRLV01000051.1, forward strand.
GCTCGGGGGCCGCCAGGAAGTCATCGAAGGAAAGACATACATCGCCGCGCGGTCCCTGGAGCCCGAAGGGCGCTGCACCCTGAACGAGCGGACCGTCAGCCTGTCGTGCGAGCTGCCCGCGTCCGCCTTCGGACAGACGCGCATCAACCTCGGGCCGCAGGCGCCGTCGGACTACTCCGTCCGCGGCAGCCCCAGCGGCTTCATCAACTACGCGGCCCACGCCCGCAACACCTCGCTGACCTTCTTTGGAGAGGCCGGCGCGTCGGTGGGGCGGGGCCTGTTGACGACGCAGGCGCGATGGCGGCCCGGCTCCGTGCCCCTGCGGGGGCTCACGCAGTTGTCGTTGGACTTCCCCAAGCACATGGTGCGCGCCATCGCGGGTGAGTCCACGGGATTTGGCGGCGTGCTGGGTGGCGGCGCGGTGGTGGCCGGCTTCCACCTCATGCGCACTTTCGAGCTGAATCCGTACTTCGTGCGCAACCCGATGCAGGACTTCGCGGGTGACGTCGCCACGCCGTCCACGTTGGAGGTCTACGTCAACAACCACCTGGTGAAGCGCACCGAGCTCCCGCCCGGCCCCTTCCGGCTGGAGAACCTCACGGTGCCCCGGGGCGAGGGCAACACGCGCTACGTCATCCGGGACGCGTTCGGTCGGGCGAGCGAGGTGAACACGTCCTACTATCTCAGCGGGCAGCAGCTCTCTCCGGGCGTGGTCGACTACCGGCTTTCCGCGGGCATCGAGCGGGAGTCCGTCAATCTCTACAACTTCGACTTCGGCCGGCCCCTGCTCCTGGGCAACTTCCGCATGGGCCTCACTTCGTGGCTGACGCCGGGCGTGCGGTTGGAGCTGGCGCCCAACGTCGTCAGCACCGGCGCCATGCAGCTCATCCAGTTGCCTTTCGGCCAATTGGAGCTGTCACAGGCCATCAGCCGCAGTGAGCGGCGAACGGGGCTGGCGGCGGGCATCGTGTACGGGCTCCAGCGCCGCTGGGTGGGTGGCTCCGTCTTCGGACGGGGCATGAACGCGTCCTACACGCACACCAGCCTCAAGCTGGATGACGACCACCCGACCCTGGAGACGGGCGGCTCGTTGTTCCTGGCGTTGGGGGAGAGTGTCAGCGTGGGCGGGCAGGCGATGCTGTCACGCTACCAGCGGGACGGGTGGACGACGTGGCTGGGCGCCACCACCTCCGCGCGGCTGACCGACTGGTCGACGTTGTCCTTCTCCGCAAGCCGCAGCAACTCCGAACGAGGCGGCTCCGCCATCGAGGGGATGGTGTACCTGAACGCCATCTTCGATTCCCGCACCACGGGCACGGTGGGGCACTCCCAGGCGCTGCGCGGGAAAGGCACCACATCGGTGGACATCGCGCGCTCGGTGCCCATGGAGGGCGGCCTGGGCTACCAGGTGCAGGGCCGGGTGGGGGCGGTGGACCAGGCGATGGCGCGCGCCGACTTCGACTCCAACGTGGGCCGCGTCAGCGCGGGCGCGGAGTGGGTCGAAGGACGGATGGCGGGCATGGCCGAGGTCGCCGGCGGCCTGGTGCTGATTGGCGGACGCGTGCGTCCCACGCGCGCGGTGGACCAGGGCTACGCGCTGGTTCGCGTGAAGGGCGTGGAAGGCGTGGGCGTGCGGCTCAACAACCACGAAATCGGGCGCACGGACGCCAGCGGCGAGCTGGTGGTGACGCGGCTCCAGGCCTACAACGCCAACCGGCTCTCGCTGGCGGACCATCAGGTGCCGCTGGACGTCTACATCCCCTCCACGGAGCAGGTGGTGGCCACGTACCAGCGAGGCGGCGTGGTGCTGGACTTCAAGACGCAGACGATCCGCGCCTACCGGGGCAAGGTGACCATCGACTCGGCGGAGGACACGCGCTGGCTGTCCTACGGTGAGATTCGCGCCGAGAAGGACGGAGAGAAGTGGAGTTCGCCCATTGGGTGGAATGGTGAGTTCGAACTGGTGGGCCTGCCCGAAGGGCGTCTGCCGGCGACAGTCGTCTACCCCAAGGGCCGTTGCGCGACCTCGCTGGAGGTTCCATCCCTCGAGGGCAAGGTCATTGACCTGGGAACCGTGAGGTGTGTCCATGACGAGGCGAAATAGGGCGGCCGCGTTCGCGGTGGCTGGCGTATGCGGGTTGCTGCCAGGACTCGCGGGTGCCGTCTGCCAGATACGCAGCACGATAGGGGTGAGCTTCGGCACCTACCTCACCACCGACCTGCTGCCCCGGGACTCCGCCGGGAGCATCACCTACCGGTGTGAAGGGCAGATCACCCCCATCACCATCGACTTCAGCGCCGGTGGCTCCGGCACCCCCCTGGCGCGCAGCATGGCGGGGCCGGGCGCCCAGCGCTTGGAATACAACCTCTACGTGGACGCGACGCGCCTCATCGTCTGGGGGAACGGCACGTCGGGCACGGGGCGCTATGGGCCCGTCGTCCCCTTGTTCGGCGTGGAGGTGACGGTGCCCATCTTCGGGCGCATCCCGGCCGGACAGGCCATCCCCGCGGGGGCCTATGCGGACACCGTGGTGATGACGGTGACCTTCTGAGGGGCCGGTCCCTCCGTCACTGGAGCACCGCCAGCAGGTCTCCGCCCTGGACGGAGGCCTTGAGCGCGGGGACGACCTCCGCCACGGTGCCGGCGCGCGGGGCCCGCACCACCGTCTCCATCTTCATCGCCTCGAGGGTGACGAGGGGCGCGCCCGCCTCCACGGCGTCTCCCGATTTGGCATGAAGGGCGATGACGGTGCCCGGCATGCTCGCCGCGACGTGGCTGGGATTGGCGCGGTCCGCCTGACGCCGCGTCTCCACGGTGGCGGCGCGGCTGCGGTCCCTCACGTGCACGGTGCGGGTGTGGCCGTTGAGGGCGAAGTAGACGGTGCGCACGCCCTCTTCATCCGGCTCGCCCACCGCGGACAGGCTGATGACCAGCGTCTTGCCCGGCTCCAGGTCCACCCAGACCTCCTGTCCCACCTCCATGCCGTAGAAGTAGTTCGGGGTGTCGAGGATGGACACGTCCTCGTAGCGCCCCAGGTCTTCCAGGTAGCCGGCGATGACGCGCGGATAGAGCGCGCTGGAGATGGCGTCCACGCGGGTGAGCGCATGTCCTGTCTTCGCGGAGAGCTCCCGCTGGAGCGCGTCCAGGTCCAGCGGCGGCAGGCTGGCGGAGGGCCGTCCCTCCACGCGGGGCAGGCCCTTGAGCACGGCGGCGCGCAGGTCCTCGGGGAAGCCGTTGGGCGGCTGGCCCAGCTCACCTCGGAAGTAGCCCACCACGCTGGTGGGGAAGTCCAGGCGCGGCGCCTGTTCAATCAGCCTCTGGCGCGTGAGCGAGGCCGCCTCCGCCAGCGTGGAGGCGCGCACCGTGAGGTCGTTCTTGAGCAGGAAGATGGCGAAGTCGCCGACCATCTTCGACGACGGCGTCACCTTCGGGATGTCGCCCACCAGGACGTTCACGAGCGCGAAGGCGTCCTTCACGTCGTTCCACCGGCCCAGCAGGCCCAGTTCCGCCACCTGCGGCCGGAGGTTGGAATACTGGCCGCCAGGAATCTCGTGGTAGTACACCTCGCTGGTGGTGCTCTTGAGGCCGGCCTCGAAGGGGGCGTAGTACTCGCGCACGTCCTCCCAGTAGTTGGCCAGCGGCTGAAGGCGCGCGTTGGCCAGGCCCGTCTCACGGGGGTGGCCGCGCAGGGCGCTGACCAGCGCGTTGAGGCTGGGCTGGCTCGTCAGGCCCGCCATGCTGCCCAGGGCCACGTCCACCACGTGCACGCCCTGCTCGATGGCTTCCAGGTAGCTGGCGATGCCATTGCCGGAGGTGTCGTGCATGTGCAGGTGGATGGGCAGGCGCGTCACCTCGCGCAGACGCCGCACCAGCATGGCCGCCGCGCGCGGGCGCAAGAGGCCCGCCATGTCCTTGATGCAGAGGAAGTGCGCGCCGGAGTCTTCAATCCGCTTCGCGAGGTCCGCGTAATAGTCCAGCGTGTACTTCGTGCGCTTGGGGTTGGCGACGTCGCCCGTGTAGCAGATGGACACCTCCGCCACCTTGCCCGTCGTCAGCACGCGGCGGGTGGAGACCTCCATGCTGCCCAGATCATTGAGGCTGTCGAAGATGCGGAACACGTCCACCCCCGCCTCGGCCGCCTCGTCGATGAAGGCCTCCACCACGTTGTCCGGGTAGCTGGTGTAGCCCACGGCGTTGGCCCCGCGCAGGAGCATCTGTTGGAGCAGGTTGGGGGCTGCGGCCTTGAGCGCGCGCAGGCGGGCCCACGGGTCCTCGTTGAGGAAGCGGTAGGTGGTGTCGAAGGTGGCGCCGCCCCAGCTCTCCAGGCTGAACAGCTCGGAGGCCAGGTGGGCGGTGGCCGGGGCCACGCGGAGGATGTCCCGCGTGCGCATGCGCGTGGCCAGCAGGGACTGGTGCGCGTCCCGCATGGTGGTGTCCGTCAGCAGCACGCGCTTCTGGGCCAGCACCCAGTCCGCCAGTCCGCGCGGGCCCTTCTCCGCCAGGATGTGCGCGGTGCCCCGAGGCACCGGGCCCGAAGGCGTCACCGGCAGCCGCGGCTCCAGGAACTGCGTGGGCTTGAGCCGCTGGTCCTTCTTGATGGTGGGGTGCCCGTTGACGATGACGTCGCCCAGGTACTGGAGCAGCTTGGTGGCCCTGTCCCTGCGGGGCTCCAACTGGAACAGCACCGGCGTCTCGTCGATGAAGCGCGTGTACGTCTCTCCCTGCTGGAAGGCGGGGTGGGCGAGCACGTTCTCCAGGAAGGGCAGGTTCGTCTTCACGCCGCGGATGCGGAACTCGCGCAGCGCGCGCTGGCCCTTCATCACCGCGCCCTGGAACGTGGGCGCGTAGGCGATGACCTTCACCAGCATGGAGTCGTAGTAGGGGGAGATGACGGCGTTGGTGTAGCCGTTGGAGCCGTCCAGCCGGATGCCGAAGCCCGTGGCCGCGCGCCAGGCGGTGATGACGCCCGCGTCGGGCATGAACTGGTTGGCAGGGTCCTCGGTGGTGACGCGCAGTTGCACCGCGTAGCCCCGGGGCACCACGTCCTCCTGCCGGGAGATGCCCACCTCCGGCGCGTCCAGCCGGAAGCCCTCCGCGATGCGAAGCTGGCTCTGCACCAGGTCCACGCCCGTCACCTGCTCGGTGACGGTGTGCTCCACCTGGAGGCGGGCATTGCACTCGATGAAGTAGAAGGCGTCACCCGCCACCAGGAACTCGGCGGTGCCAGCGCTGGTGTAGCCGGCCTTGCGCGCCAGCCGCACCGCCGCGTCGCAGATGGCCTCCTTCACCGCCGGGGCCAGATTGGGCGCGGGGGCAATCTCAATGACCTTCTGATGGCGCCGCTGCACGGAGCAGTCCCGTTCGTGCAGGTGGACGATGTTGCCGTGCAAATCTCCCAGTAGCTGTACCTCGATGTGGCGCACGTGCTCCAGGAAGCGCTCCAGGAACACCGACGACGAACCGAAGGCGCTCTTCGCCTCCGAACGCGCGGAGGCCAGCGCATCCTCCAGCGCCTTCGCCTCGCGCACCACGCGCATGCCTCGGCCGCCGCCGCCATGGGCCGCCTTCACCAGGATGGGGCCACCCTGCTTCGCGAAGAAGGCACGGGCCTGCTCCAGCACGTGCGCGTCGTCGCCCTCCAGGGTGATGCCGGGAACCACCGGGACGCCGCACGCGTCGGCCAGGTGCTTGGCGGCGACCTTGTCGCCCATGGTGCGGACCACGTCCGAGCGCGGGCCGATGAAGCGGATGCCACGCCGCTCACACGCCTCCGCGAAGGCGGCGTTCTCCGACAGGAAGCCGTAGCCGGGGTGGATGGCGTCCACGCCCGCCTTCACGGCCACGTCGAGGATTTCGTCGATGCCCAGGTAGGCCTCCACGGGCCGCTTGCCCCGGCCCACGAGGTACGCCTCGTCGGCCTTGTGGCGGTGCTCGTGGGTGCGGTCCTCGTCGCTGTAGATGGCGACGGTGCGGATGCCCAACTCGTTGCACGCGCGGAAGACGCGAATGGCAATCTCACCGCGGTTGGCGCAGAGGACCTTCTGGATGGGACGCAGCGACACATGTTCCATGTGCGCGCTGTATGCATCCCGTCGGCCCCGGAGCAACGGCTGCCGGGGCGAACGTCCGATTCAAAGCGCGGCGCCCCGTGAGCGCCGCGCCGTGCGTCAGGTGCCGGACTGGGAGGGCTGGGCGGCCGGCTGCGGGCCGTTCGCCGTCTCTTCGTAATCCAGGTCCCGGTGGAACGTCTCTTCCAGCCGGGTGAGGGCCAGCAGCGCCAGGCCGAAGCAGATGCTACCGACGATGAGCGCCGCGGTGGACACCGACATCTCGCCCTTCAGGTAGGCGAAGCCGCTGGCCGCGAGCGCCGCCGAGCCACGCACGAAGTTGGGGACGGTGGTGGCCACGGTGCCGCGGATGTTGGTGCCGAACTGCTCGGCGGCCATGGTCACCAGCACGGCCCAGTAGCCCACGGTGATGCCAATCAGGAAGCTCAGCCCGTACACCATGGTGCTGGTGAGGCCCGGGGTGAGGCCGTAGACGAGCATCAGCACGAAGCCCGCGGTGAGGTTCATCGCCACCGCGCGCTTGCGGCTCTTGAGCCACTGGCTGAAGACGCCCGCCAGCAAGTCACCCAGCGTCAGGCCGATGGAGCCATAGAGGATGGCGTTGCCGGCCGTCACGGTGCCCTGGACGTTGAGGCCGGCCGTCAGCTCGGGCGCGAAGGTGAAGAGGATGCCCGTGGTGAAGTAGATGGGCACGCCGATGAGGATGCAGCAGATGTACTTGATGAACCGGCCGCCGGTGAGGAGCAGCAGCGGGTTGGCGCGCGCGGGGTCCATCTTCTTGCTGAACAGCTCCGACTCCGACACCTTGAAGCGCGCGAAGAGCAGCGCGAGGCCCATGAAGCCGCCGGTGAGGTAGGCCGTCTTCCAGTGCATGTGCTGGCCCAGGAAGGCCGCGGCGACGATGCCGAGCATGCCCAGCGTGGCGACGATGGTGGTCCCCAGGCCGCGCTTCTCCTTGGGCAGGGACTCCGCCACCAGGGTAATGGCCGCGCCCAGCTCACCCGCGAGCCCCACGCCTCCGAGGAAGCGGAGAACGGCGTAGCTGGTGACGTCCCAGGCGAAGGCGTTGGCCAGGTTCGCGAAGGAGTAGAGCAGGATGGAGCCGAACATCACCGACAGGCGTCCGCGCTTGTCGGCGAGCACGCCCCACAGCAGGCCGCCCACCATCATGCCCACCATCTGCGCGTTGTAGATGAGCAGGCCGCTCTGGAGGATGTCGGCCGGGTCGGTGACGCCGATGTCCTTGAGCGATGCGACACGCACCACGCCGAACAGCGTGATGTCGAAGAGGTCGACGAAGTAGCCGAGCCCGGCCACCAGCACGGTCAGGTTGAGGACCGAGCGGAGCTCTCTCAGGAATTTCATACGCCCGATTAACGGACTTTGGCGCGCGAGGAGCAAGCGCCCCGCGCAGGGGCATGCATGACGCACTGCATGAACCTGAATTCACCTTCAGGCCATGGCCTGGGCGAGCGCCTGCTCGATCTGGGACAGGCCGTAGGGCTTGGGCAGGATTACGGCGCTGTCGAGCGGCCCCTTGGCACCGATGTCCACGTTGGCGCCGTGGCCGGACGCGATGATGACGCGAAGGCCGGGCACGTCCTGGACGGCCTGGTGGGCCAGCTCGATGCCGGACTTGCCAGGCAGGCTCACGTCGGTGAACAGGAGGTCGAACTCCTGTGTGCGCAAGAGGGGCGTGGCTTCTTCCGCGCAGGCGACGGCCGTCACTGTGTGGCCCATCGTCTCCAGCAGTTCGCAGACGGGGAGGAGGATGTTCTCGTCGTCCTCCACCAGGAGGATGCGCAGCCCGGTCTGCTTCACGCGAGCGGGTGCCGGCGTGGTGGCGCCTCGGGTCGGCTGGGGGGCCTCGCGCTGGGCGATGCGTTGCTGCCGGGCGGCCAGGAGCTGGCGGATCTTCCGCGCCAGGTCCTCGCGGCGGTAGGGCTTGCTCAGCAGTTGGACACCCGGATCCAGCCGGCCGCCGTGGACAATGGCGTTCTCCGTGTAGCCGGACGTGAAGAGCACCTCCAGGTCCGGGGAGAGGGCCTTGGCCTGCCGAGCCAGTTCGGGGCTGCGGACCGGGCCGGGCATCACCACGTCGGTGAAGAGCAGGTCGATGGGGATGCCGCTCTGGATGACCGCGAGCGCGCTCTGCCCGTCAGAGGCCTTGAGCACGCGGTAGCCCAGCTCCGTCAGCATCTCCACCGCGGTGGCGCGCACCTCCGCGTCGTCCTCGACGACGAGCAGCGTCTCGGTGCCGCCTTCGACCTGTTCGGGGATGACCTCGGCGCGTGGCATCTCCGCCTGGAGCGAACGCGGGAGGTAGATCTTGATGGTCGTCCCGTGGCCGACCTCGCTGTAGATCTTGACGTGGCCACCCGTCTGCTTGACGAAGCCATACACCATGCTGAGCCCCAGGCCCGTGCCGTGGCCTTCAGGCTTGGTGGTGAAGAACGGCTCGAAGGCGCGCTCCAGCACCTCGGGCGGCATGCCGCAGCCGGTGTCGGAGATCGCCAGCAACACGTGCTGGCCCGGCACGACGTCCGGGTGGAACTGGGCGTAGTGGTCATCCAGCATGGCGTTGCCGGCCTCGACGGTCAGCTTGCCTTCGCTCGCCATGGCGTCGCGCGCGTTGATGGCCAGGTTGAGAATGACGTTTTCGAGCTGGTTCGGATCGGCGAACGTGCTCCAAAGCCCGCCGCCGATGATGGTCTCCAGCGCCACGTCCTCGCCGAGCGCGCGCCGCAGCAAGTCGTCCATGTCGCGGACCATGCGGCCCAGGTTGATGACCGTGGGATTGAGCGGCTGCCGCCGGGCGAAGGCCAGCAACTGGGACGCGAGCCGGGCGCCGCGCTCCACCGCGCCCACCGCCGTGGTCAGCCGGCGCTGCGCCTGGGCGTTGTCGCCCACATCCAGGAACAGGAGCTGCAGGTTTCCGCTGATGACCTGGAGCAGGTTGTTGAAGTCGTGCGCCACGCCGCCGGTGAGCTTGCCCACTGCTTCCATCTTCTGGGCCTGCCGGAGGGCGGCCTCTGCTTGACGCCGTTCGGCCTCGCTCTCCTCCAATGCGCGGGTGCGCTCCCGGACGAGCTCCTCCAGATGGTCCTTGTACTGGCGCAGTTCGTCCTGGGCGCGCTTCTGCTCCGTGATGTCGTGGCCCTGGACGAAGATGCCGGAGATGGACCCGTCCGGCTCGATGATGGGCTGATACACGAGGTCGACGTAGCTCTCCGCCAGCGTGTCATCGGGGGTTTGCTGAAGGGAGACTTTCATGCCCCGGCCGACGAAGGTCTGCCCCGTGGTGAAGACACGGTCCAGCAGCTCGAAATACCCCTGGCCATCCAATTCGGGCAGGGCGTCCCGGATGTGCTTGCCGAGGATGTCCCGGTGTCCGACGAGCTGCATGTAGGCCGTGTTCGCCAGCTCGAAGACATGGCCCTGGCCGCGAAGGAAGCACATGAAGCCGGGCGCCTGCTCGAACAGTCGGCGGAGGTGGCGCCGCTCCTGGTCCAGGTTCTGGTTCGCTTCCTGGACTTGCAGCGCGCGCTGGAAGACGCCTGCTTCCAGTTGCGACGGTGGAGGCTTGCGGGTGCCGGTGGCGCCGGTCACGGACTGGACGGCCTCCTGCAGCCGCTGGAGCTCCGTGACGTCCATGGTGTGCTGGAGGATGTAGGCCACCTCGCCCGAGGCATCGAGCAGGGGGATGTGGGTGGCGCTCCAGTACCGGTACGTCGGGACGACGCCCTGATTCGTCAACTCGGGGACGCGGTAGGGAATCAGGGCCAGGATGTCCGGCGCCCGCTTTGCCAGGACGCGCAGGAAGGACTCCCGGAGCTGCCGGAGATTGGCGTTGTTCGGGTCCGAGGGGTCGTCCGGAAAGGCCTCGAAGACGCTCCGGCCAAGCAGCTCGTCCAGCTTGCTGGCCGTGACGCGCAGGTACGCCGGGTTGGCGGCGACGAAGCGCAGCTCGCGGTCGAGCAGCATGTACGGGTTGGGTGAGACGTCGAACAGCGTCTTGAAGTCGATGATGGGGTGCATCATACGGGGGCAGGGCGAGCTACCCTTGACTGGTCTGCCACCAGGGCGCCATCGCCTCTGCCGCTGGGACGGTATCTCTGTCGCACAGGCGACACACTGGGATGGCGGCGACGCACGACCTCAGGGCGGATGTCCCAAGAACCTGGGGCATGGATGCGCAATGCCTACATGAACGAACCTTCAGGCAGTTTTCGCGGGTCGTAATGCCGGTCGCCCGCCCGCCTGACACGTTTGCGCGCGGCCGGGCGCCGGAGGAGACGCGCAATGCCTACATGAACAGGTCATCAGTGGTTTTTCAGGAGCCGCTGGCCTGCCTCCTCGCGAGGAAATGCGCCGCATCCGGGAAGGCAATGCCTACATGAAGTTCTTTTCAGTGGTTTTTGGCACCCTCTGACAGGCCATGCGCGGACGCCAAGGGGCTTCGCCAATGACAGATCTTGCCAATGCGGATCGGATAAAACACAGACATTCAATATACGTCTGTGTCTATCTGTCTGTGATTGATGGCTGTGTTTCACGCGAGGCCCCGGTTGTCTCCGGGGCCTCAAGCGGTACCGCCAGGTTTACGTGCCAGCGCGCTGGCGGTTCAGCCGGTCGTAGTGCCGGTAACCCAGCTTGTCGAGCGCGCTCGCGGGCGCAAGGCCGATGTCCACCAGCGTCTTGATGTCATACGTCCCAGCGAGCACGGGCGGCGCGTAGTTCCGGACGGCATCCGCGCTGCGGAACTTCTCCAGCGGGAAGAGCACGGTGTTCGTGTGCACGTGCATGAAGTGCGCGGCGGACTGGCGCTGCCAACCCGGCACGCCCGGGGCGGTGATGACATGCGGCGTGGCGAGGAAGGTGCCACCCGTGAGGATCTCCAACTGCTGGCCCACCTGCGCCACGATGCAACCCGCGGGCGCGGTTCCCCGCACCTTGAGTCCGTTCGGGGCCTCGGGCGTCGCGCGGGTGCGGAGGTAGAGGCCGCTCTTGTTGTCGGGGCCGGGCGCGGGGCTGCCGTCCGGGTCCAGGAAGCGGCCGCCCGGGAGCAGGGTGAGCAGATTGAAGTCGGTGTGCTCCTCGCCCCAGACGATGTCCGTGTTCACCTGCGTGTTGGTGAGCGGCAGGTACTGGAGCGCGCGGGTGACGTGGGCAGCCCGGTCGCACAGGTCGGTGAACAGCGTCTCCGGCAGGCCCAGGGCCACCGCGGAGCCACGGAGCAGCTTCAGGCCGGCCTCATGGAGGGAGCGGCCCAGCGTCATGATGCCGTCCTCGAAGTAGGGCGGCGCGTTCTGGGGCCACACGTTCTCCGGGTACAGCTCCGGGAACTCGAGCGCGGACTGCGCGTCGTTGGGGTAGGGCGCGACGAAATAGCACTCCTTGAAGTCCGGCTGGCCATTGCTGGCGACCGCGACCTCGGTGTTCGGAGGCGTCCAGCCGCGCTGGTACCAGATGTCCGCGCGGCCGTAGGGCTTCTTCTCCTCGGCGGGCCGGGCGATGAACGCCGCGAACGCGTCATAGAACCGGTTCAGCGCCTGGGTGTCGACGCCGTGGTTCTTCAGGTACACGAGGCCAAAGACGCCAAAGGCCTCGCGGATCGCCGCGGCGGCGCGCTCGACGCGAGCGGAGTCATCCGACGCGAGGTCGGCGAGGTCGACAGTGGGGATGTTGAGCGAAGAGGTCTCGGCCATGATGGGCCCAGGTGTACCGCTCCTCGGGAATAAATGGGAGGCCCTGTTGCTCTGTGGCGTCCTGCCGGGGCCGGTCGGACGCGGCAAAACCCGGATCCCCGGCGCGGGCATCCCTGGCGCAAATTCTGCGCCTCGCCCTGCGCGGCCTGGGGCCTGGGGTTATCGTCCGCCGCCCGTTGTCGAGAGGTCTCCCCCGTGAAGAAGCTCGTCTCCGCCTGGTTCCGCATTCCCTTCTGGCAACGTGTCCTGGGGGCGTTCGTGCTCGGGGCCGTGGCCGGGTGGCTCGTGGGAGAGCCAGCGGGGCCCTGGTTCCAGCCGCTGGGTACGCTCTACGTCAACCTCATCAAGATGATCGCCACACCGCTGGTGTTCTTCGCGGTCATCAACGCGGTGGCGGCGCTTCACGGGCAGAAGAGCATGGCGGTGCTCGGCGGCAAGACGTTCCTCTGGTTCGGCGTCACCGCCGCGCTGGCGGTGGGGGTGGGCCTGGGCGTCGCCGCGCTGCTGCGCCCCGGGGAGGGAGTGGGCCAGCTCATGGCCACCGAAACCTACAAGCCACGGGACGTGCCCGGCCCCATCCAGGTGCTGCTGGATGTGGTGCCCACCAACCCGTTCGCGGCGCTCGCGAATGGGAAGATCCTCCAGGTCATCTTCTTCGCCGGCCTGCTGGGCTTCGCGCTGGTGAAGCTCGGCGAGAAGACGGCCCGGCTGCGCGAGCTGGTCCGCGAGGCCAGCGACGCGATGATTCAGGTCACCCGCTTCGTGCTGGAGCTCACGCCGCTGGGCACCTTCGGCCTCATCGCCGCACTGGTGGGCACCTACGGCTTCGAGCGCCTGTTGCCGCTGGGCAAGCTGGTGCTGGCGCTGTACGTGGCGTGCGCGCTGCACATCGTCTTCGTGTACGGCGGCCTCCTGATGACACACGGGCTCAATCCGCTGCGCTTCTTCCGGGGCGCCGCGCCCGGCATGCAGGTGGCCTTCGTCAGCTCGTCGAGCTTCGCGTCCATGCCGGTGGCCCTGCGCGCCGTGACGAACAACCTGGGCGTCAACAAGGACTACGCGGCCTTCGCGGTGCCGCTGGGGGCCAGCATCAAGATGGATGGGTGTGGTGCCATCTACCCGGCCATCGCGTCGCTCTTCGTCGCGCAGTACTTCAGCCTGGAGCTGTCCGCGTCGCAGTACTTCATCATCCTGCTGGCTTCGGTGCTGGGCAGCTTCGGTACCGCGGGCGTGCCCGGGACGGCGGTGGTCATGGCCACGGTGGTGCTCAGCTCCGCGGGCTTGCCGCTGGAGGGGCTGGGCTACCTGCTCGCCATCGACCGCATCCTCGACATGATGCGCACGATGACCAACGTCACGGGCCAGATGCTGGTCCCGGTGCTGGTGGCGCGCGAAGAGGGCCTGCTGGATGCCGCCGTCTACAACGGCGCATCCCCCGCTGTCGCGTTGGAGGAGAACGCGGTGAAGGTGGACTGAGTCTCCTCGGTCCGGGAGGCACGCGCGTGTGGGTTCGCCGACGGGTGTCCTCCCGGACTTGGAGTAACGGACAGGTCGTGAGGTCCGTCCTATCGCCCTGAGTCGCCGGTCCGCTAGGGGCAGGCCTGCGACTGCCTGGGCGGTGTATGGGTCTCTTTCCACCAGCGACCGATGGAGTACTGCGGGGCGTGCTCGGCCTGATGGTCGTGCTGCCGGTGGCAACGTCCATGGCGTTGCTGCTGCTGGCCCGCAATCCGCTGGGGACCGGCGCCTTCGAGCCCGTGCAGCAGCCGGTGCAGTTCGACCACCGCCACCACGCGGGGGACGAGGGCATCGGCTGCCGCTACTGCCATGACGGGGCCTGGCGGGGGCCTTCTGCGGGCATTCCGCCCACCAGCCGGTGCATGGGCTGCCACGCGCAGATTTGGAACGAGAGCGCGCTCCTGGCGCCCGTGCGCCAGAGCTACTTCGAGGACCGGCCCATCCCGTGGAACCGCGTCCACCGGCTGCCGCAGTACGTCTTCTTCAATCATGCCATCCACGTCCACAAGGGCGTGGGGTGCGTGAGCTGTCACGGCCGCGTGGACCAGATGCCGCTGGTGGAGCAGGTGGCTCCGCTCACCATGGGGTGGTGCCTGGAGTGTCACCGCGACCCGGCGCCCCACCTGCGGCCTCCTGAACACGTCGCGGACATGACGTGGAGCCCGGCCGGCCCGGCCCGGGAGGTAGGGCTCGTGGTGATGCGGACCCTGGATGTATCGCCCCGGACCGAGTGCTCCACATGCCACCGCTGACCGAGGAATATCCGCTCCCCGTCCTGACGGAGCCCGAGCCCTGGCGCAGCCTGGAGGAGCGCCAGGGCATCGCGCCCGCGCCCGAACCGGGCGAGTTTCCCCAGGAGGCCGATGCGCCCCCCCAGGGGCTGTCCCGGCGCGTGTTGCTGGAGTTGGCCGCGTTTGGCGGCGCCGCCGCGGGGTTGGCGGGCTGCTTCCGCTCGCCGCCGGAGAAGGTGCTGCCGTATTCCCGGCCGCAGCCGGAGATCACCCCGGGCATTCCCCTTCACTACGCCACGGGCATCGCGCTGGGCGGGTTCGTGCGCGGTGTGCTGGTGCGCAGCCAGGAGGGACGGCCCACGCTGGTGCAGGGCAATCCCTCCCATCCGGAGAGCCTGGGCGCGGCGGGCGCGCAGGAGCAGGCGTCATTGCTGGGGCTCTATGACCCGCACCGTGCCCGGGCCATGCGCCATCGCGGGGCGCCAACCTCCCTGGCCCAGTGCTTCCAGATGCTGCGCCGTCGCGCCGCGCGGCAAGACGCGGGGGCGGGGCTGCGCCTGTTGGTAGAGCCCACCGCGTCACCGCTCTGGACCCGGACCTTCGAGCGCATCCAGGCACGCTTCCCGAAGGCCCGGGTGGTGCCCTTCAGCTCCACGCAGACGGGGAACGCACTCGCGGGCGCCCGGCTCGCGTGGGGCCGGCCGCTGTGCGCGATGCCCGACTGGGGCGCCGCGCGCGCCGTGGTGTCGCTGGATGACGACTTCCTGTCCACGCTGACAGGAGGTCTTCGCGCCCCGCGTGAGTTCGTCTCCGCGCGCATGCCTCCGGCGCTCAACCGCCTCTGGGTGGTGGAGAGCCGCTTGAGCCTCACGGGGGCCTTCGCGGACGAACGGCTCCGGGCGCGCCCGTCCCGCGTGCCGTGGGTGGCCCAGGCGCTCGCGGTGGAGCTGGGGCGGATGCTGGGACGCGAGGAATGGACGGCGCTCGGACGTGGAGCGTCGGCGCTGGAGGACTCGGAGCGCCGCTGGGTGGTGGGAGCCGCGCGGGACCTGATGGAGCAGGGGCGCCGGGCGTTCATCGTGGTGGGGGAGTCCCAACCCGCCGCGGTCCATGCGCTGGCGCACCTGCTCAACGCGACGTTGCACGGGGGGAAGGTGCGGTGCGTGGAGTCGCTCCTGGCGCCCGCGCCGGATGCAGCGGCCCTGCCAGCGCTCGTGGCGGACATCCAGGCGGGCGCGGTGGACACGCTGCTCATCACCGCGTGGAACCCCGTCTACCGCGCGCCCACGGACCTTCCGCTCGGGGAGGTCCTGGGCAGGGTGGAGGACGCCGTGTACTGCGCGCGCCATGACGACGAAACCACCGCGCGGGTGTCCTGGTCCGTGCCCTCCACGCATCCATTCGAGGCATGGGAGGACGGGCGCGCGGTGGATGGCACCGCCACCATCCTGCAGCCCCTCATCGCGCCGTTGCTGGAGGGCGCCGTGCCGCCGTTGGAGGTGCTGGCGGCCTTCACCGGTGAACTGGCGACCACGCCTTACGAGCGGCTGCGCGCCCAGTGGCGTGAGCACGCGGGCGCTACGGGACGCTTCGAGGATGCCTGGGAGCGTTGGCTCGCGGAGGGCGTCATCCCCGGGACGCAGCTCCCCGTGCAACAGGTTGCCGTGGACACCGCGGCGGTGCTCGCGGCGGTGCGGGCGCTGCCACCCCCGGGGGACGGCCTGGAGCTGCACTTCGCCGTGGACACCAAGGTCCATGACGGCCGCTACGGCGCCAATCCCTGGCTCCAGGAACTGCCGGATCCGGTGACGCAGCTCACCTGGGACAATGCCGTGTGGGTGAGCCCCGCCACGGCTTCGCGCTTGTCGCTGGCGCGAGGCAACCGCGTGCGCGTGGAGCTGCGAGGCCGCGCCGTGGATGCGCCCGTGCTGGTGGTCCCCGGGCAGGCCGATGACACGCTGACCTTGCCGCTGGGGTACGGCCAGCGCATGGGCAGTCCAGTGGCGCGCGGCGTGGGCTTCGACGCACAGGCGCTGCGCTTCCAGGACTCGCCCTGGTGGGCTGCCGGGGGACAGCTCACGCGCGTGCAGGGCCACCACGACTTCGCGCTGACGCAGGAGCACTGGCATATGGAGGGCCGGCCCGTGGCGCTCCAGACGACCGCCGCCCGGTTCGCGGCACAGGGCGATGCGCGACTCCCCGACCTCCAGGCTCCGAAGGAACACCTGTATCCACCGCGGCCCGCGCCGGAAGAGGCTGGCCACCGCTGGGGCATGGCCATCGACCTGCACCGTTGCACGGGCTGTAGCGCCTGCGTCGTGGCGTGCCAGGCGGAGAACAACATCCCCGCGGTGGGCAAGGACCAGGTGGGGCGCGGTCGGGAGATGCACTGGCTGCGCATCGACCGTTACTTCATGGGGGACGCGGACAACCCGTCCGTCATCACCCAGCCGCTGATGTGCGTGCACTGTGAGTACGCACCTTGCGAGTACGTGTGCCCCGTGGCCGCCACCGTCCACTCGGACGAGGGGCTCAACCAGATGGTCTACAACCGCTGTGTCGGCACGCGGTACTGCTCCAACAACTGTCCCTACAAGGTCCGGCGCTTCAACTACCTGGAGTACAACCGCGGCGGCCTGCTGGACCGGATGTACCGCAACCCCCAGGTGACGGTGCGCTCGCGCGGGGTGATGGAGAAGTGCACGTACTGCGTGCAGCGCATCGAATCCGCCCGCATCACTGCGCGCGTGGAGCAGCGCGCCATCCGGCAGGGGGAGGTGCGCACCGCCTGTCAGCAGGCCTGTCCCACGGAGGCCATCGTCTTCGGTGACCTGAGCCAGCCGGAGGACCCCGTCACGCGGCTGCATCAGGACCCGCGCCACTATGCCCTGTTGAACAACCTGGGGACGCGGCCGCGCACCGTCCACCTGATCCGCCTCAAGAATCCGAGCGAGGTCTCCGGATGAGCGAGCCTCTGCCCCTGGCCCCGGTGACGGCGGACCCACTGGTCGTCCACCCCTTGCTGGAGGAGCGTCGTCCGGACGCGCAGCTCAGCGAGGCGTTGCTGCGCCCGGTGCTCACCGCGCCGGGCAAGGGGTGGTGGGCGCTCGTCGGCGTATGCGCCGCGCTGACGGGGCTGCTGGTGGTGGCCATCACCATCACGTTCGCCACGGGCGTGGGGACGTGGGGCAACAACATCCCCGTGGCCTGGGCGTTCGGCATCATCAACTTCGTCTGGTGGATTGGCATTGGCCACGCGGGCACGCTCATCTCCGCCATCCTCCTGTTGTTCGGCATGAAGTGGCGCAGCTCCGTCAACCGCATCGCGGAGGCGATGACGCTGTTCGCGCTCATCTGCGCGGCGCTGTTCCCCCTGCTGCATCTGGGGCGGCCGTGGAAGTTCTACTACCTGGTGCCGTATCCCAGCTCGTTGCGCATGTGGCCGCAGTTCCGGTCGCCCCTGACGTGGGACATCGTGGCTGTCACCACGTACCTCACCGTGTCGGTGCTGTTCTGGTACCTGGGCATGGTGCCGGACCTGGCCACCGCGCGGGACACCGCGAAGCAGCTCTGGCGCCGCCGCGTCTGGGGCGTGCTGTCGCTGGGGTGGCGGGGGAGCGCCCGCCACTGGCGTCACTGGCGCATCGGGTACCTGATGCTCGCGGGGTTGGCGACGCCGCTCGTCGTATCGGTGCACACCATCGTCTCGTTCGACTTCGCCGTGGCGCAGCTGCCGGGCTGGCACAGCACCATCTTTCCGCCGTACTTCGTGGCGGGCGCCATCTTCTCCGGCCTGGCCATGGTGCTATCGCTGTTGATTCCCGCCCGGCGCGCGCTCCACCTGTACACCGTGGTGACACAGGCGCACCTGGACGCGCTGGCGCGGCTGCTCCTGGTCTCCGGCCTCTTCGTGGCCTACGGCTACGTGCAGGAGCACTTCTTCGGCTGGTACAGCGGAGACCCCTACGAGATGCACGCGATGGGCATGCTGCGCACCGGCCCCTACGCGCCCGCGTTCTGGACCGTCTTCACCTGCAACGTGCTGGTGCCCCAGCTCTTCTGGTCCGCCCGGATGCGCACCCGGCCGTTGGTGCTGTGGTTCGCGGCGCTGCTCGTCAACGTGGGCATGTGGCTGGAGCGGTTCGTCATCATCGTGTCTTCGCTCAGCGAGGACTTCCTGCCTTCGAGCTGGCGGCACTATGCGCCCACCTGGGTGGACCTGAGCCTGCTGTCAGGCACCGTGGGGCTCTTCGGCCTGGGCTTCCTGCTGTTCCTCCGCTTCCTGCCGCCGGTGCCCATCAGCGAGGTGAAGGAGCTTCAGCACCAGGTCGAGGCCTCCGAGGCCTTCGCCCATGAAGTGTCGGCGCGGGAAGGAGGGGCGCGATGAGCCGCTGGGTGTTGGGCGAGTTCCGCTCGTCGGAGCGGATGGTGGAGGCTGCCCGGGCGCTGCGGGCGTCCGGCTTCCTCCGGTTGGATGCGCACACTCCAATCCCCGTGGAGGACGTGGAGGCGGTGCTGGGACTGCCCCCATCGCGCCTGCCACTGTTGGGGTTGATCGCCGGGGTGGGGGGCGCGGTGGGCGCCTACGTCGTGCAGTGGTTCACGCAGGCCATCGACTGGCCGCTGAACGTGGGCGGACGTCCGTTGCACAGCGGCCCCGCCTTCATTCCCATCACCTTCGAGTCCGGGGTCCTGGCGTCGGCGTGCGCCCTCTTCATGGGCGTCATCGTGGCGTGTGGCCTGCCGCGGGTGACCCATCCGTTCCTCGGCCTGGAGGCGTTTCGAAGCGCCAGCATCGATGGGTTCTGGCTGGCGGTCGCGGTCGACGACGCGGAGGGCGCGGACGCGGCGCAAGGCGCGCTCCGGCGGCTCGGCGCCGAGGTCGTGCTCGCGGTGGAGGGACGTTCATGAGCGGACGTCTGGCATTGGTGGTTTTCGGGCTCGTGGGCGTGCCCGCATGTGTGGACCTGGACCCGATGCGGGTGCAGGCGCGTGACGGGGCGTTCGTCGCCAACCCGTACTTCGCGGATGCGCGGTCGATGCGGCCCCTCGTGCCCGGCACGGTGGCGCGCGAGTGGTACTTCCAGGAGGCCGCGTACATCCGCCGGGGCTCTCCGGACGGAGGCTGGGTGGAGGTGGAGCAGCTCCCCGTGCCGATCACACCCGACACGCTTCGGGAGGGGCGCGCCCACTTCGAGACCTGGTGCGCGCCGTGTCACGGACTGCTGGGAGATGGGCAGAGCATCGTCGCGCAGAACATGGGGGCCCGGTCGCCCCCTTCGCTGTATGGCGAGGCGCACTCGCATCCCGAGCATGGAGCGGTGATGCCCGCGGATGCAGGGGAGGGCGCTCGCCCGGTGTCCCCTGGATGGGATGCGCTGCCGCACTCACCGGGCTTCTACTACTCGGTCATCACCGGAGGTTACGGGTTGATGCCTTCCTACGCGGATGCGCTCACGCCCGAGGCGCGCTGGAAGGTCGTGGCCTGGCTGCGGGTGCTCGCGTACAGCCAGCGCGCGCCGTTGTCCGCCGCGCCCGACGACGCGCGCGAGTCGCTCATGCGGGCACCCGAGGGGGGCACGCCATGACGGCCACGGTCCTGACGCGCCTGAACCTGGGGCGACGCGTGGTGTGGGGCGCCGTCGCGGTGGGAGGCCTGGGGCTCCTCGCCACCCTGCTGGGGGGCGTGGCCGCGCCCCGGGAGGCCGCGTACGGCTATTTGTTCGCCTTCGCGTTCTGGCTGACCCTCAGTCTGGGGGCCCTCATCATCCTGGCCTCGTTTCACGCTTCCCGCGCCAGGTGGCCCACCGTGCTGCGGCGGCCGCTGGAGGTCATGGCCGCGAGCAGCCCGGTGTTCGTGCTGTTGTTCGTCCCCGTGGTCCTGACGATGCCCCACCTGTTTCCGTGGGTGGCGATTCCCGCCGACCTCAGCGCGCATGACGTGCACCTGCTGGCCCACAAGAAGCCGTACCTCAACGTGCCTTTCTTCCTGGGCCGGGCGGTCTTCTACTTCGCCGTCTGGAGCGTGGTGGGGCTCCTGCTCTACCGGTGGTCGGTGCGGCAGGACGCGGAGCCGGCCATCACCGAGCGGGCCGTGCGCTTCACGCTGTACCAGCGGAAGCTGGGAGCGGGCTCGCTGCCGCTGATGGTGCTGTGCCTGTCCTTCGCCAGCCTGGACTGGCTGATGTCGCTGGAGCCGCTGTGGGAGTCCACCGTGTACGCCCTGACGCTCGGCTGTGGGGCCGTGGTGGGCGCGCTCGCGCTGGTGGCCGTCGTCGCGGCCACGGCGCGGGGCGCGGGACAGTTCGGCGCGTTGATGGGACCGGCGCACTTCCTCCGGCTGGGGACCCTGCTGCTCGCCTTCGTCTGCCTGTGGGCGTACGGCGCCTTCTCGCAGCTCCTGCTGATATGGATTGCGTCGCTTCCGGAGGAGGTGACGTGGTACCGCGCGCGCCTCGACGGTGGCTGGCTCGCGGTGGCGGTGGTGCTGGCCGTGGGGCACTTCGTCGTGCCGTTCTTCCTGCTGCTGCTCCGGCGCCTGAAGCAGGACCCAAGGGCACTCGCCGTCGTGGGGGCGTGGCTGCTCCTGATGCGGGCGCTGGACGTCTACTGGCTGGTGTTTCCCGCGCTTCATCCCGGGACGGCGTCGTTCCACTGGACCAGCGTCACCGCGTGGGCCGGCGTTGGGGGCTGGACGGTGGCCGCGTGGTGGCTGCTCTCGCGCGGCGGCTACACGGTGCCGGTGAGAGACCCGTTCCTGCCTCATTCGCTGCGGGTGCCCCGGTCATGAGCGAGGGCTTCATTCCACCGCCGCCAGAGCCCCGGATGCTCCCCACGCGGCACATCGCAGGGGTGGGGTGCGCGTGGCTGTTCGTGGTCGGGATCGCGTTGCTCTTGATCCGATGGAGCGTGCGCGAGTACGCGCCCTGGGCGCCCGCGGGCTTTCCACCGACGCTTGGCGTCTCCGAGGTCGCGGACGTCAACCAGCGGCTCTTCAAACGGGAGGACGCCGCGCCCCGGCTGCGCGAGGCACAGCGGGCGCGGCTGCGGGGGTACGGTTGGGTGGACCGGGACGCCGGGGTCATCCACATTCCGGTGGAGCAGGCCCTGGAGCAGGTCCTCTCCACGGAGGAGGGGGCGCGGCCATGAGTGACCTGCTGCGGCGCATGTTGTTCCTCCCGGAGGCGGCCTCGTCGCTGGCCACACGCGTGGACCAGCTGCATTTCTTCATCATCTGCACCACCTTCGTGGTGGGCGCCGGCATTGGCCTCACCGGACTCTTCTTCCTGGTGCGCTACCGGCGTGGACGTGCGCCCTCGGAGGCGCCGGCGATGGCCGCGCCCACCTGGATGGAGGCCGCGTTCGCCGGCGTGCCGCTGTCCTTCTTCCTGCTCTGGGGCGCGCTGGGCTTCCGGGACTACGTGTGGGCCCGCACGCCGCCTCGGGACGCCCTGGACGTCTACGTCACTGGCAAGCAGTGGATGTGGAAGTTCGCCTACCCGGACGGGCCGGGGATGGTGGGCGTGCTGCACGTTCCCACCGGCACGCCCGTGCGCCTGCTGCTCACGTCGCGCGACGTCATCCACTCCTTCTTCGTCCCCGCCTTCCGCTTGAAGATGGATGCGTTGCCCGGGCGCTACACGGAGATCTGGTTGGAGGTCCTGAGGCCGGGCCGCTACCAGGTGCTGTGCGCGGAGTACTGCGGCCTGGACCATTCGCACATGCGCGCCGAGGTGGTGGCACTGGAGCCCGCGGCCTTCGAGGCATGGAGAGCCCGGCAGCGGGCCCAGCCGACGTGGGTGGCGGACACGGCAGCCGAGGAGGCGGGCACCCAGGGACCGTTTGCCCGGCGGGGGGAGGACGTCGCCGCGCGGCAAGGGTGTCTCCAGTGCCACACCATTGACGGTACGCCGCACATCGGTCCCACCTGGTTGGGGTTGTACGGGCGCGATGAGCCGCTGGCCTCTGGAGGCAGCGTGCGCGTCGACGTGGCGTACCTCACCGAGTCGATGATGGACCCACTGGCGAAGGTGGTCGCGGGCTACGCGCCGGTGATGCCGTCGTTCCACGGACGCCTGAGCGCGGGCGAAGTGGGCGCGCTCGTCGAGTTCATCAAGTCGCTTCAGCCGGAACTTCCGGAGCCACCATCCTCCCAGGAGCCCACGTATGGCCCCCTCCCACGCTGAGTCCCCCGTGGCGGCGCCCAGCTACCTGGACGCGGAGCGAGGGCTCTGGTCCTGGCTCACCACGCGCGACCACAAGCGCATTGGCGTGATGTTCCTGGGCGTGCTGCTGCTGATGTTCCTGTTGGGCGGCGTGTTCGCCCTGGCCCTGCGCGTGGAGTTGCTGACGCCCGGTGAAACGGTGATGGGGCGGCTGGCCTACAACCGCGCCTTCACCGTGCACGGTGTCGTCATGGTGTGGCTCTTCCTCATCCCATCCATCCCCACGGCCTTCGGCAACTTCCTGCTGCCGCTGATGATTGGCGCCCGGGACGTGGCCTTCCCCCGGCTCAACCTGGCCAGCTTCTACCTCTACGTGCTCGGCGCGGTGATGACGCTGTGGGGCGTGTTCCAGGGCGGCGTGGACACGGGGTGGACGTTCTACACGCCCTACAGCACCGCCACCGGGCGGGAGGTGATGCCCGTGCTTCTGGGCGTCTTCGTGGTGGGGTTCTCCACCATCATCACCGGCATCAACTTCATCACCACCGTTCACACCCTGCGGGCCCCCGGTGTGACGTGGATGAAGGTGCCCCTCTTCGTGTGGGCGATCTACGGCACGTCCATCATCCAGGTGCTCGCGACGCCGGTGCTGGGCATGGTGCTGGTGCTCGTGGCGCTGGAGCGGGTGGCGGGCGCGGGGCTGTTCGACCCGAGCCGGGGAGGGGACCCGCTGCTCTTCCAGCACCTGTTCTGGTTCTACAGCCACCCGGCCGTCTACATCATGGTGCTGCCGGGCATGGGCGTCATCAGCGAGACGGTGTGCGCCTTCAGCCGCAAGCGCCCCTTCAGCTACCGGGTGATTGTCTGGAGCACGGTGGGCATTTCCTTCGTGGGGTTCCTCACCTGGGGACACCACATGTTCGTCTCCGGCCAGTCCACCTTCGGGGCGGGCGCGTTCAGCGTGCTGTCCATGCTGGTGGCCATCTTCACGGCGATGAAGATCTTCACCTGGCTGGGCACCATGTACCGAGGGAGCCTGTGGGTCTCCACGCCGTTCACCTACGTCCTTGGCTTCATCTTCCTGCTCTTCTTCGGAGGCATGAGCGGGGTCGCCGTGGCCGTCACGTCCGCGGACCTGCACTGGCATGACACGTACTTCGTGGTGGCGCACTTCCACTTCATCATGGTGGGCGCGTCGCTGATGGCCTTCCTCGCGGCGCTGCATTACTGGTTCCCGAAGATGTGCGGCCGCATGTACCCGGAGGGCATGGGCATCGGGACGGCGGTGCTCATCATCTTCGGCTTCATCGCCACCTTCCTGCCTCAGTTCCTGCTGGGCAATCTGGGCATGCCCCGCCGGTACGCGGACTACCCGGAGGAGTTCCAGCCGCTGCACGTGGCGTCCACCGCTGGGGCGTCCCTGCTGGGCTTCGGCTTCCTCATCGTCGCCATCTACCTGGGCTGGTCGCTGCGGCATGGCCGCGCGGCGGGGCGGAACCCCTGGGGCAGCGAGGGCTATGAGTGGCTCAGCGACTCACCGCCCCCCGAGTTCAATTTCCATGCGCCGCCTTGGTTTCCCAGGCCGCCCCACGACTACGCGAACCCTGGCGCCAACACGGAGGTGGAGCATGCGGCATGAGGCGAGCCAGCGCCCGGTGGAGCCCCGTGCCCTCCACTTTGGAGACGAGGCGTCCCGCCAGGACGCCGCGCACCTGGGCATGTGGATCTTCCTGGCCACGGAGGTGCTGCTCTTCTCGGTGTTGTTCACCGCGTATGCCCTGTACCGGCTGACGTATCCCGGTGTGTTCCAGCAGGCGCCCGCGCACATGGACGTGTTCCTGGGGACGCTGAACACCTTCGTGCTGGTGGTCAGCAGCATCCTGGTGGCGCTCGCGGTGGATGCCATCCGGAATGGACGCGACTTCGCCGCGGCGGCGTTGCTCGCGCTGTCGGTGCTGCTGGGCATCGCGTTCCTGTTCATCAAGGCCGCGGAGTACACGAAGCACGTGCATGACGGGGCGCTGCCCGGCGCCTGGTACGCCTATGAGGCGTTCGCCCTTCCCGGCGCCAACCTCTACTTCACGCTGTACTGGGTGATGACTGGCGTGCACGCGGTGCATGTGCTCGTGGGGGTGGGCGTGCTCGTCACGCTGGCGTTGCGGACGCTGGCGGGGGAGTTCGGGGCCCGCTTCCACACGCCCGTGGAGCTGGGTGGGATGTACTGGCACCTGGTGGACGTCGTCTGGTTGTTCCTCTGGCCATTGCTGTACCTGACGTGAGGAGGCGCGCATGCGGGGCGGGGTCCGGGTGCTGGCCGTCGGAGCCGTGTTGCTGGCGCTGGCCACGCTGTCCTTCGGGCTGTCGAGGCTGCACCTGGGGGTGTGGGCGGTGCCGGTCGCGCTCGGCATCGCGCTGTGCAAGGCCGTGCTGATTGCCTTCTTCTTCATGCACCTGGTGGAGCGGCCCGGCGGGCCCCGGCTCGTCATCGGCACCGCGGGTGTCTTCGTTGGCATCCTCGTGGGGCTGGTGTTGGCGGAAGCCGCGGCCCGGGCGTGGCCGACGTTGCCGCCAGGGCCCTTTCCCGTGTCGCGGTTGCCGGGCACCGAACGAAGCGGCCCCCCTCGCGTGGCGCCGCCCTGGCTGCCGCTGCCCTGATGCGCCCGAGCCGCGGGCTCAGTGCGGCGGTACCGGGAGTGCCCGGACGCCACGGCGCTTCGCATCCAGGAGGAGCAAGGCCTTCCGGACAGGCGTCAGGACGCCCAGGCACGCGCCGAAGACCAGGTGCAGGAGCAGGAACGCGGCGATGGGCGGTCCCGCTCGCTCCAGCGGGGGCGCGGCCCAGGGGACGACCAGCACGGGCATGACGGCCTGGAGCGTCAGGCCCGCGAGCAGGCCCAGCATCACGGCCGTCAGTGCCGAGCCACCTCGAGGCACCAGCATCGCGAAGGCGGTGGCGAGCCCTCCCGCCGTCGCGAAGTGCAGGGCGAAGCCGAGCACCACCGCCGCGGTCCCAGCGGGCGCGTCCCTGAAGACCACGCCGCCCACCAGCCGTGGCGCGTACCAGAGGTCGCCCTGGGTGATGCTGCCCAGCAACAAGGCCAGCGCGGCCATGACCCATGCGCCGAGCGTGCCCACCAGCCCTCCCGCGATGAGCACGTCCCGGACCAGGCTCCAGTGGGCCACTGCGTCCGCGTGTTTCGCCTGGAGCTCCCGCTGCCGCGTGCGGTCCATGGCGCCACCTTCCTTCTGATTCGTCCCGGCCCATGACGGGATGGGCCGGGGCCTGGCGGCAGTGTTCCTCGCGCGCTCATGCCGCGCGTAGTGTCTCCCGGGCGCGTCGTTCGCGGCCTGGCGGGCATTGTGCCGGTCCAGGGGGCCAGTAGCCCCAGGCGCCGGGCGGAGCGGCTTGCCGTGGCCCGGTGGACCTTGGAGGCACGGCGTTCATTCCTCGCCGTCGGGCCCCAGGCGTGGCTCGTACGGACCTCCAGCGGGGTGGTGTTCCTCCAGGTCGTTCTGGTGCGTGCGCTCCCAGAGCGGGATGCCGGCGCGAAACGCCGCCTGCGCGATGAGCAGCGTGGCCACGGGCGTCATGACGAAGACGAAGGTGACGCCCAGCGCCGCGCGGGCCACCACGCTGACGTCTCCCAGGCCCAGCGCCGCCGCGCCCATCAGCAGGCCCACGCCCAGCGAGGACGCCTTCGCGGCCCCGTGGAGCCGCAGGAACAGGTCCGGCATCCGGAACAGGCCCAGCCCCGCCAGGAGCATCAGCAACGCCCCCAACACCAGCAACACCGCGGTGATGATTTCCTTCATGGCGTGCCCCTCTGCGCGCTGTAGAGGTACCTGGCGATGACGATGGTGCCCATGGACCCGATGACGGCCAGCACCAGGGCCACGTCCACCAGCTCGGGCTGTCCCATCCAAAGGGCATAGACGGTGATGACCGCCGACGTCTGGAGCGAGAAGAGGTCCAGCGCCACCACCCGGTCCGTCAGCGACGGACCTCGGAGCAGCCGGTGGAGCGAGAACAGCATCGAGACGGAGATGGCCCCGAGGGCCCCCTGGGTGATGGTCTGCAGCCAGTCGCTCATCGCAGTGCCCTCAACAGTGGAATCTCCACGCGCTCGCGGAGCTCCTGGCAGAACGCCTCCCGGGTGGTGGCGAACATGACGTGGACGTAGATGGCCTTGCGGTCCTCGGACACCTCCAGGGCCAGCGTGCCCGGCGCGAAGGTGACGATGAGCGTCAGCAGCGTGATCTCCGCGTCCGTGCGTGCCTCCATGTCGTAGCGGTAGATGGCGGGACGGGTGAGGAGCTTGGGCGTCGCAATCTCGTAGGCCACCCGCACGTTGGCGACCAGCACGTCCCAGCCCACCCCCGCCACCAGCCGCACCACGTTCCACGCCTGCGTCCCATAGCGCGAGGGCACATGCTGCGTGTCGATGAGGGCCAGCAGCACGAAGCCGATGATGAACCCCGTGAGGAGGTTCTCCGAAGTGACGTTCCCCAGCATCGCGGCCCAGAGGAGCGCCAGCATCAGGTTCCAGAGGAACGCGGTCATGGGCGTCCCCCCAGCACCGCCCGCACGTACTCCTCCGGGTCCAGCAACTGGCCCGCGGCGGCGTCCGCCAGCTCCAGCAGTGGCTCGGCGCCCAGGCCCAGGACGACCATGAACAGTGTCATCGCCATGCAGGGCCCGAGCACGCCGTCTCCCAGGCTCAGCGGCCGGGTGGGTTCCTGCGGCTGGTCCTCCGGCGGCGCCTTCCAGAAGGCCTCGCGCCAGATCTTCATCATGGAGAAGAGGGTGAGCAGGCCCACGACGACAGCCGTTCCCGCGATGATCCAGTTTTCGGCCCGCAGCGCGGCCTGGATGACGGCCAGCTTGGCGAAGAACCCGGAGAAGGGCGGCACGCCCGCGAGCGACAGCGCGGGGATGAAGAACAGCGCGGCCAGCAGGGGCTGGGTCCGGTACAGGTTGCCCATCTGGTGCAGGTCATAGGTGCGGGTGACGCGCGCGGTGGCCCCGCTCACCAGGAAGAGCGCCGACTTCGCGAAGATGTAGTGGATGAGGAAGGCGATGAGCGCCGTCAGCGCGCTCCGGGTGAGCAGCCCCAGGGCGGCGATGAGGTAGCCAATCTGGCTGATGATGTGGAAGGACAGCAGCCGGCGCATGTCGTACTGCGCCACCGCGCCCAGCACGCCCGTCACCATGGTGAGGCCGCCCATCACCAGCAGGAGGGTGCTGGTGAGCTGAGAGTCCTGCGTGAAGACCAGGGTGAACACGCGCGCCAGGGCGTAGACGCCGACCTTGGTGAGGAGCGCGGAGAAGAGCGTCGTCACCGCCGCCGGGGGCGTGTGGTACGAGGCCGGCAGCCAGAAGAAGAGGGGAAAGGCGCCCGCCTTCAGCGCGAAGGCCACCAGGAAGAACATGGACACGGCCGTCATCAGGTTCGGCGTGCCCAGGCCCGGCACCGTGACGGCCAGGTCCGCCAGGTTCAGCGTGCCCGCCGCCCCGTACAGCAGGCCCACCGCGCACAGCAGCACCACCGAGCCCATGAGGCTCAGCGACATGTATTTGATGGACGCTTCGAGCTGCTCCTGGCGGGCCTCCAGCGCGAGCAGCACGAACGAGGCGCCCAGCATGACCTCGATCCACACGAAGAGGTTGAAGAGGTCTCCGGTCAGGAACGCGCCGCACACGCCGCCCACCAGCACCAGCACCAGTGGGTAGTAGGCGCCCGCCTCCTTCGACGCTGGGAGCGTGGCCGCGGAGTAGGAGACCACCGTCAGGCCCATCACCCCGGTGACGAGCACCAGCAAGGCGCTCAGCAGGTCCGCGACCAGGGTGATGCCAAAGGGCGCCGCCCACCCGCCCACCTGCATGGACTGGATGCCTTCGCGGCGCACCGTCACCAGCAGCATCGCGCCCACCACGGCGAGGGACACCATGGTCATCAGCGCCAGCCACCGGCGCGGCCACGCGCGTGACGGGGCGAGCAGCCCCGCGGCCGCGGCGCCCAGGCACAGGATCATGGGCAGGCTGAGCAGCGTGGAGGGCGTCATCGCTGGGAGTCCTTCAGCTCGGTGCGCAGGGCCCGCGTGTCATCGGTCCCCGTCTCCTGCGCGGCGCGGTGCACCAGCACCAGCAGCAGCGCGAGCAGGCCGAAGTTGATGACGATGGCGGTGAGGATGAAGGCCTGGGGCACCGGGTCCGCGAAGGGCGGGGTGAGGGCCTCCTGGCCTTCGGGCACCAGGGGCGCGAAGCCGCGCTGCAGCCCGTTGATGGTGAAGATCAGGAGGTTGGTGGCGCTGCCCAGCAGCACCAGCCCCAGCGCGATGCGGACGATGCTGTGGAGCATCAGGCAGTAGAACCCCGCCGCGAAGAGGCCGCCCACGGTGATGGCGAGGAACAGTTCCATGCCTAGCCCCCCATCTCCGGCGCCGTGGTGTCCTCGCCCCGGGCCATGCCCAGGATGAAGCACATGGCCGTCCCCAGGACGACCAGATAGATGCCCAGGTCGAAGAGCTGCGGGGTGCCCACCTTCAATCCATCCGTCCCCGGCACGGGCAACCGCCCCCAGATTCCGGACAGGAAGGGCCGGCCTTCCATCATCGAAGGGACGCCGCTGAAGAGCGCCACCAGCAGGCCCGCCGCGGCCAACCGGGTGGGGTGCACCCGCAATTGCTTGCGCGCCGCGGGCCGGCCAAACGCCACCATCAGCAACGCGAACGCCGTGGCCGCCATCAGCCCGCCGACGAAGCCGCCACCGGGGATGTCATGGCCACGCACGGCCAGCACCAGGGACACGAGCAGCAGCACCGGGGCCATCAGCCGCGCCACGGTGTGCATCACCACGGGGTTCATACCTGCCTCTTCTTTCGCTGCGAGCGCGTGCGGAACAGGAGATAGACACCCAGTCCGGACGTCGCCAGCACGGTGGCCTCTCCCAGGGTGTCGAACGCCCGGAAGTCCACCAGGATGACGTTGACGATGTTCAGCCCCTTGCCGGCGGGCACGCTCTGCGTTGCGTAGAAGTCCGCCAGCCGCGTGTGCGAGGGCGTCGAGGCCACGTGCAAGATGATCCAGGTGATGAGCCCGCCCACGGCCAGGGGCAGGGCCGCCGTCCACCAGCGGAAGCGGTGCTCATGCGGCTGCACCGGGAAGCGCGAGAAGACGAGCGCGAACAGGATGACGGTGAGCGTCTGCACCACGATCTGCGTCATGGCCAGGTCCGGCGCGCCGAAGAACACGTACAGCAGCGCCTCCGCCAGGCCCAGCGCGCCCAGCGCGAGGATGGACGTCAGCGCCGAGCGCGACACCACGGCCAGCACCGCCGCCGCCAGGATGCCCACCAGGACCACCACTTCATGAGACAGCACGTATTTGGACACGCCCCGGGGCCATTCCCCCAGCCGCAGGAAGACGGCCAGCGCAAGCAGTCCGCCGAACGTGGCCAGGGTGACGACGATGTACTGGTGCAGCGAGCCGTTCTGGAGCACCCGCGTCATCGACGAGGACAGCTTGAGCAGGCCGCTCAGGGAGGCCTGGTAGAAGCGCTCCGGGCCGTGGTTGGACAGATTCAGGGCGCGCAGGCCCTTCAGCACCGGCTGGCGCAGCGCGAAGAGGCTCCCGCCGATGACGAGGCTCCCCACGCTCAACCCCAGGGCGGGCGTCACGCCGTGCCACAGCGACAGCTCGAGGCCCCCCGCCTGGCTCCCGCCAATGTCCACCGCCGCCATGGCCAGCAGGGGTTGGATGGCCCAGGGCACCAGGCCCAACATCAGCCCCGCCGCGCCGAGCAGCGCGGGCCCCATCCACATGGACGGAGGCGCTTCGTGGACCTTCGACTCCGGCTTGCTCGCGCGGAACGTCTTGCCCGCGAAGGGCTGAACGCCCACGCGCAGCGCCGCGGCCACCATGCCGCCGAAGCCCACCGTGGCCCCCATCGCCAGGGGCCAGCCCCCTGGGCCCTCCAGGCAGGCCTCGTAGATGAGCTCCTTGCCCACGAAGCCGAAGAGCGGGGGCAGGCCCATCATCGACAAGGAGGCGGCCGCGGAGGCCGCGGCCGTCATCGGCATGCGCTTGCGCAGCCCGCTCAGGTGCGCCACGTCGCGCGTGCCCGTCTCGTGGTCCACCGACCCCGCCACCAGGAACAACGTGCCCTTGTAGAGCGCATGCGCGGTGAGGAACGTCACCATGGCCTGGATGGAGGCCGCGGTGCCCTGCCCCAGCAACATCACCAAGGCCCCCAGGACACTCACCGTCGCGTACGCGAGCACCAGTTTGAGGTCCGTGTGCCCCAGCGCCAGCAGGGCGCCCAGCACCATCGTCATCGTGCCCACGATGGTGAGGATGGTTTCCCACGGGGGTGTGCCTCCCAGGACAGGCGACAGCCGCGCCAGCAGGAAGACGCCAGCCTTCACCATGGTGGCGGAGTGGAGGTACGCGCTCACGGGCGTGGGCGCTGTCATCGCGCCCGGCAGCCAGGTGTGGAACGGCATCTGCGCTGATTTGGTGAAGGCGCCGCCCAGCACCAGCAGGAGGATGGCCAGGTAGCGGGGGCTGTCGCGCACGGTGTCCGAGGCGGCGATGGTGCCGGAGATGGACAGCGTGCCCACCACGTCGCCCATCAGGAGCAGGCCCACCAGCAGGGACTGTCCGCCCAGCGCGGTGATGAGCAGGGCCCGCTGCGCGGATTCTCGGGCGGCGTCTTCCTTGTGCTCGAAGCCGATGAGGATGAACGAGCTGAAGGTCGTCACCTCCCAGCAGACGAAGAGCAGGAGCGTGTTGTCGGCGAGGACGATGCCCAGCATCCCGCCCATGAAGAGCAGGAGCCATCCGTAGAAGCGGCCCAACACCTCATGGTGGACCAGGTAGCGCCCCGCGTAGATGACCACGAGCGTGCCCAGTCCGGTGATGAGCAGCGCCATCAGCAGGGACAGGCCGTCCAGCCGCAGCGCGAAGTCGATGCCCAGGTCCGGCATCCACGGCAGCGTCAGCGAGAGCACCTCCCCCTGGACGCTGGCGGGAACCTGCGCGCCGAACCACACCGCCAGCCCCGCCGGAAAGAGGGCGAGCACCCAGCCTGCCCATGGCTTGAACAGCCGGGTGATCAGCACGGCCAAAGCCGCGGCGATGAATGGAACGAAGAAGGCGATACACAGAGCCATGACCGGGAGGCAGCAGGCCATTGCCCGGCTGCTGCCTCCAGGCTTCTTCCTTGCACGTTCCCCACAAGGGGCAGTGGTGGACACTCCCCGCGCTCGCCCGGCCTCGAAGTGTTCACAAGTGCCCGGTCGCTGCCCCGGCCGCTGGACGGGCGGATGGGAGCTCGGCCGCAGGCAGCGGTGCCCGGGTGCCTAGCTTGATGGCGTCCCTGAACCCGAGGAGCCGTCATGAGCGCCACCGTCTCCGATTACCTGCTCCACCGCCTGTCCCAGTGGGGCGTCCGCCGCATCTATGGCTATCCCGGTGACGGCATCAACGGCATCCTCGGCGCGCTCGGGCGCACGTTGGAGTTCCGCTTCGTGCAGACGCGCCATGAAGAGATGTCCGCGTTCATGGCCTGTGCGCACGCGAAGTTCACCGGCGAGCCGGGCGTGTGTCTGGCCACGTCGGGGCCCGGGGCCATCCATCTGCTCAATGGCCTCTATGACGCCAAGCTGGACCACCAGCCGGTGGTGGCCATCGTCGGACAGCAGACGCGCTCAGCGCTGGGCGGCCACTTCCAGCAGGAGGTGGATCTGATGTCCCTCTTCAAGGACGTGGCCAGCGAATACCTCACGATGGTGACCAGCCCCTCCGCCATCCGCCACGCGGTGGACCGGGCGATGCGCGTCGCCATCTACGAGCGCACCGTGACGTGCGTCATCATCCCCAACGACGTCCAGGAAGAGGCCTACCACAAGCCTCCGCACGCGCACGGCACGGTCCATTCAAGCGTGGGCTACAGCGTGCCGCGAGTGCTGCCTCGCGAGCGGGACTTGCGGCGGGCGGCGGACGTGCTCAACGCCGGGAAGAAGGTGGCCATGCTGGTGGGCGCCGGAGCGCAGGCCGCGGCGGACGAGGTGATGCACGTGGCGGAGTTGCTAGGCGCGGGTGTGGCGAAGGCCCTGCTGGGCAAGGCCGTGCTGCCGGATGACGTTCCCTATGTCACCGGCTCCATCGGGCTGCTGGGCACCAAGGCGAGCTGGGACCTGATGTCGGACTGCGACACGTTGCTGATGGTGGGCACCAGCTTTCCGTACTCGGAGTTCCTCCCGAAGGAGGGACAGGCCCGGGGCGTTCAAATCGACCTCGATGGCCGGATGCTGGCCATCCGCTACCCCATGGAGGTGGCGCTGGTGGGGGACAGTCAGGAGACATTGAAGGCGCTGATTCCCATGCTCGAGCACAAGAAGGACCGGAGCTGGCGCGACAGCGTGGTGAAGAACGTGCGGCAGTGGGAGAAGACGGCGGAGGCGCTCGCGATGGACCGCGCGAATCCCGTCAACCCCCGGCGCGTGTTCTTCGAACTGTCGTCACGGCTGCCGGATGGCGTCATCCTGACGGCGGATTCGGGGTCGGGCACGAGCTGGTACGCGCAGCACCTGAAGATGCGCAAGGGGATGATGGCCTCGCTGTCCGGGAACCTGGCCAGCATGGGCTGCGGCGTGCCCTATGCCATCGGCGCCAAGTTCGCCTTCCCGCACCGGCCCGTCATCGCGCTGGTGGGCGACGGTGCCATGCAGATGAATGGCAACGCGGAGCTCATCACCGTGGCCAAGTACTGGAAGGAGTGGAAGGACCCGCGCTTCATCGTCATGGTCCTCAACAACCGGGACCTCAACATGGTGACGTGGGAGCAGCGCGTGCTGGCCGGCGACCCGAAGCTGCCCGCGTCCCAGGACCTGCCGGACTTCCCGTACGCGGCCTATGCGGAGTCCCTGGGCTTCCTGGGCATTCGCGTGGACCGGCCGGAGTCGCTGGGTCGCGCGTGGGATGAGGCACTGAGCGCAACCCGGCCCGTCGTCTTCGAGGCCTACGTGGACCCGGACGTCCCGCTGCTACCGCCCCACATCACCTTCGAGCAGGCGAAGCACTATGCCCAGGCGCTGGCGAAGGGCGACGTGGACACGGGCGGCATCCTGAAGCAGTCGCTCAAAGGCATGGTGGAGACACTGCTGCCCCGGGGCGGTGGCAAGTCCTGAACCATTCCTTGTCCATCCTTCAGCCCCATCATCCGTTGCGTTAGATTTTCAGCATGGTGGTGAAGATTGCCTCGCGGCTGGAGCCTGTGCGTCACCCCGAGCCAGGCCGTCTGCGCGCGTGGCACCTCGTGTGCCCCTCCGAAGCGCTTCGGCCCGGGCAGGTGATGCGTTGGAGCACGGGCACACGGGAGCTGGTTCTCTTCCGGGGACGGAGCGGCGCGGTCCACGCGCTCGCCGCCCATTGTCCCCACATGGGCGCGCACCTGGGTGGTGGCACCGTGGTGGGGGATTCGCTGCGGTGTCCACTCCACCACTGGCAGTTCGACGGCAGTGGCGCCTGCCCAGGGAAGACGGCACAGCGGGCCTTCCCCGTGGTGGAGCGGTACGGCGCCATCCTGGTCTTCAATGGCCCGGTGGTGCTCTTCCCTCCGCCGGAGGTGGGCAGCGGCGCGTTGCGCTGGGGCACGTCGGCTCGCTTCGCGGTGCATTGTGACTGGCTGCCCGTGGTGGCCAATGCCTTCGACTTGGAGCACCTGCGCACGGTGCACCATCGTGAGCTGCGGGACGCGCCAGTGGTGGAGCGCCCGGACCCGTTCACCTTGCGCGTGCGGTACACGTCCCGCGTCACGGGCAGCGGGCTCAGTGACCGGGTGATGAAGTTCCTGTCCGGCGATCGCATCGGTGTCACGCTCACGTTGCATGGCGGAACGCTCCTGTCCGTGGAGAGCGACCTGGGACGCACGCGCAGCGCGTTGCTCGCGGGCCTTCATCAGAGCGAGGAGGGGTTGTTCGTGCGGCTCGCCTTCGCCGCGCGCCGCAGCCGGCTTCCGGGCGTGGACTGGTTGGCGCTCCAGGTGTCGCGGTGGCTGTTCACGTCGTTCCTGCGGCGCGACCTGTCCGTGCTCGACGGGATGCGCTTCAACCGGGCGGGGGCGGCGGCGGACCCGGT
Source organism: Myxococcus sp. CA005 (assembly GCF_006518205.1). Taxonomy (NCBI): domain Bacteria; kingdom Pseudomonadati; phylum Myxococcota; class Myxococcia; order Myxococcales; family Myxococcaceae; genus Myxococcus; species Myxococcus sp. CA005. Next base: position 53,944 of record NZ_SRLV01000051.1, read on the forward strand.
GCTGCGCCAGGTGCTCGACTTCACCGACAGCCTGCCGGAGGCGCCCGATGACGACAGAGGGTGAGGGCGTGGGAACTCCGATTCCAGCCGCGCTCAACGCCGTGCTCCTGGTCTGCGCCATGGCGGCCTGTGCCGGATGCTTGTGGCTGGCGTCACACGCGGAGCGGCTCGCGATCCAGGCACTGGCCGCGGTGGTCTTCTCGTTCGTCAACAACACCGTGTTCTCGCTGCTGCATGAGGCCACGCACGGCGTGCTGCACCCCGTGCGGTGGGTGAACGACACGCTGGGCCGGTTCGCCGCGGCGTTCTTCCCCACGTCCTTCACGATGCAGCGCGCCTTCCACCTGAATCACCACCGCCACAACCGGACGCACCTGGAGCAGTTCGACTACTTCCGGCCCGGAGACAACCGCTTCCTGAAGCGGGCGCAGTGGTACTCCATCCTCACCGGGCTCTACTGGCTGTTCGTCCCGGTGGGGGCGGTGGTCTTCGCGCTCGTTCCCGGATTGCTGCACCGGCTTCGCGGCACGGGCACCCGGTACGGCGAGCAGACGGGCGCGGACGCGTACCTCGGACGCCTGGAAGCCGCTTCCGGAGGTGCCATCCGCGCGGAGGTGCTGCTGGCGGCCTGTGTGCAGGCCGGGCTCGTGGTGGCGCTGGATGTGTCCGCGATGGGGTGGGGGCTCTGCTACGCGGCCTTCGCCGTCAACTGGAGCGCGCTCCAGTACGCGGACCATGCGTGGTCACCGCTGCATGTCCGTGACGGCGCGTGGGACCTGCGCGTGGCCGCTCCGGTGCGGTGGCTGTTCCTCAACTACCACTATCACCGGGCCCATCACCGGCACCCGCACGTGCCCTGGCTCTACCTGGGGCGCTACGTGGACCCGGAGGTGGCGCGACCGTCCTTCCTGCGCATCTGGCTGTCCATGTGGCGAGGCCCTCGGCCACTGCCCGCCGCGATGGAGGAGTGATGAGCCCACGTCCCGCGTTGTTCGGGTGGCCACGCAAGGAGGAGCTGTCCCTCACGGCCGCCATGGCCACGGGCTTCGCCCTGTTCTTCGTGGCGGTCTACGGCGGCGCGAGCTGGCTCACGGGCTTCTACACCGGGGGCCTCCGGGTGGAGCTGTCCTTCGAGCGCCACATCCCGTTCATGCCGCCCTGGGCGCTGGTCTACGTCAGCATGGACGTGCTGCTCCTGCTGTCCCTCTTCGTCTTCCGGACGTGGCGGGACATGGTGCCCTTCGCGCTGGCGCTGTGTGTGGAGACAGCGCTCGCGGCCGTGTGCTTCCTCCTCTTCCCGGTGGAGGTGGCCTGGCCGCCGCGCGCCGTGGAGGGGGCCTGGGCGGGCGTCTTCCAACTGGCGGACACGCTGAACCTGGAGCGGAACTACCTGCCGTCCCTCCACGTGGCCTTCGCGTGCACGGCGGCCCTGGCCTACGCGGAGCGGGCCGGCGTGCTGGGGCGTATCCTCTTCGGCCTGTGGGCGCTGGCCATCGCGGCGTCGACGTTGCTCATCCACGAGCACCACGTGGTGGACGTGGTCGCGGGGGCGTTGCTGGCCTGGGGCACCTGGCGGTGGGTGGCTCCCTGGGCGCGCCGCACGGCGTTCCTCGAGGCCCTGCGAGTCGAAGCCTTGTGCGCCCGGGAGTCCTATCGCTTCGCGCGGCGTCACCTGCGTTACGGGCTGATTGCCCTGGTGCTCTACCGCTACGCGGTGAGCCGGTGGTGGCGCGAGGCTCGGGGGGCGCGGGTGGGCTTCTGTTTCCTCCAACTGGTGGACGACGTGCTGGATGGGGACCGCGCGGTGGACGGAGAGCCGCTCGACTGGGTGGACGCGCTCCTCTGGGAGCTGGAGTCCGGGCGAGGGGAGGACCGGGGGACGGCGGCCACGCTGGGGCGCGTGCTGCTCGAGCAGTTGGGAGACGACACGGCCCGCGCCCAGGTCTTCGCGCTGGTGCGGACGATGCGCAAGGACCGGGAGCGGGTGAAGGCCGGACAGTGGTGGAGCGCGGAGGCGCTTCGCGCGCAGCAACGCGACACGTTCTGCTTGTCGGTGGATTTGATGCTGCACGTCGCCGGGGCGGGCGTCCGGGCCGAGGACGCGCCCGCGCTGATGGAGGCCTTCGGCTGGTGCTCGGTGATGCGGGACCTGCGAGAGGACCTGGCCCAGGGGCTCTACAACGTTCCGGAAGAGGTCGCGGCGGCTGTCCGTGGCGACGGCGCGGATCCGACGGACATCGACGCGCTGCTGGGAACGGAGGCGGGCCGCGCATGGATGACGGCGGAGCACGTCCGGGCCAGGGCGTTGCTGGATGGCACAGCCGGCCAGTTGGCGGCGCTGGAGGGCCGTCCGGGGCTGGCGTTGCTGCGCCTCTTCCACCGCTCCATCGAGTCGTTCTGGCGCAAGCGCCTTCCCCGGCGCCATCCCTTCCTGGCCGAGGTGACGGCCCGCCGGCTTCAGGGCGCGTGAGGGGTGGGCCCGGGGCTTCGGCGCCGCAGCCTCCGGCCGATGGCCGCGCCCGCCACGAGCGCGCCAAGTCCGATGACCGTCGCTCCCGCGAGCGCGAGGTGCTTCACCCGCGTGAGGAGGGGATTGTCGAAGACGTTGGTGGAGTAGTGGAACGCGGCGATCCGCCAGCGGTCGCCCTCCCGGACCAGGGTGCAGGTCCACCGGCCGTCGATGACGATGTCCGTGCCGTCCGTGAGGACGTAGTGGTCCCGCGACGAGCCGCGCGCGATGCCGGTGTCGCCGTACAGGCGGGTCAGGTCATCCACCTCGAACTTCGCCTGGATGCGGTCCACGACGCGATTCGGCCCGCGCATCATCTCATCGTAGTACGCGCGGATGGATTCCTTCCCCACGCGCACGTCGTTGTTCATCGTGGTGAAGGAGACATCCGGGTGCAGGTGGCTCAGCAGCCGGTCGATGTCCTGGGCGTTGAGGGCGTCTTCCATCTCCTGCTTGAGGACGCGCAGTGCGTCATGGATGGCGGCGTCCGCGGTGGGCTGCTGGGCCAGCACCGCGGACGGCAGGAACGCGAGCAGCAGCGCCACCACACAACAGCCAGGCAAGCGGATCATCGAAGCTCCGGAGGAGTGAATCCGCCCATCCTAGAGAGGCTTCCGGCCGGTGGTGCATGGAAGTTGCCGTCCGAGGTGCCCCGGGAACCCGAGGGACGGTGGACAGGGGCCCACGCCCCGGGGTGATTCCCGCCGCGCTGGCACGCCCCTATCCATCTGCGCCAGGTCCATTTCCCAGGAGGCGTGCCATGAAGGATCGTCCCGCAACGCTCGTACTGTCCGGCGGTGGGGCCAAGGGAGCCTTCCAGGTCGGCGCCGAGCGCGTCCTCCGGGAGGTCCACGGCTTCCGCTGGGAGCGCATCTTCGGCGTGTCCGTGGGGGCCCTGAACGCCGCGCTGCTGGCCCAGCACTCCTACCGGGCGCTGAATGACATCTGGTTGAACATCCGCGAGGCGGACCTCTACCGGAAGCTGCCGTGGCCGCTCATCGCCCTGCGCGTGGGCCTGTTCCGCAAACTGGGGCTGTACGACAACACGCCCATGCGGGAGCTGATCCAGCGGCACCTCGCCGGACACCGCTTTCGGGTGCCCGCCCACGTGGGGCGCGTGTCCCTGGTCTCTGGCAACTACGAGCTGGTGCCCAGCGACTCGAGGGACTTCCTGGACGCCGTCTGGCAGAGCTCGACGTTGCCCATCCTCTGGGAGCCGGTGGGCGCGACGGCCCTGGTCGACGGCGGACTGCGCAACGCCACGCCCCTGGGGGATGCGCTGGAGTTCGGCCCGACGGAAATCGTCGTCATCGTCTGCTCACCATCCCAGGTCGAACGGGCGAAGCCGCCGGCCAATCTCCTGGAGGTGGCCACGCGCAGCCTCGCCGACATCACCCTCAACGAAATCTTGCTCAATGACGTGGATGCCTTCGTGCGCATCAACGACATCGTCCGTCAGGCCTACGACGCGGGGCTCACCGTGCGGCGTCCGGATGGGGTGCCCTACCGGTACTGTCGCATCACCGTCATCGAGCCCGCACGGCCCATGGGGGACATGTTGGACTTCGCGCCGGAGGTGATCCGGATGCGGCTGCGACACGGTGAGGAGATGGCCCGGGCCGTCTCACTGCCCACGGGCGTGGGCCCAGGGGAGCGCGTGCAGCGCCGCGTGGAGCTCTTCCCGGAGCCCCCCATGCATGCCTAGACCGCCGCGGGCTTGGCCGTCTCTTCGGAATGACGGATGGGGCGTCGCGCGGGCGGCGGCGGCTCCGCGCGTGGCTGTGGCTCCGGCGCGTCTTCGTTGAGCTCCTTGTAGAAGCGCCGCCCGATGTAGGCGCCGAGCACCAGCGACACCACCAGGCCCGCGGCGGCGACCGCCGTCATCGTCGTGCGGCCCTGGGCCAGACCACTGCCGAGCTGCGCCGTGAGGAAGGTGCCAGGAAGGGTGCCAATCAAGGCGCCGGCCAGCGTGGGCGTCAGCCGCGCTCCGCTCGCCGCCGCCGCCGCCAGCATCACGTCGGTGGGGCACAGCGGATTGATGCAGGCGGTGAAGGCGAAGAGGAAGTCATGCCGCCTCGCCGCCCGCACCAGTGCGGGGTACTTGCTGCCAGCCAGGCGCTTCATGAGCCCGGTGCCCAACTTGCGCGCCGCCGCGAAAAGCAGCAGGCCCGACAGCAAGCCGCCCGTTAGTGAATAGAGGGTCGCTGCGAGCGTGCCAAACATCATCCCGCCCACGGCCGTCAGCAGCTGACCCGGAAGCAGTGTCACGGGCCGGATGGCAAGGAAGCCGATGTATGCAATAGGCGCCCACTTCCCGAAGGGCTCCAACCAACTGGCGAGGCGCTGCTGGTCGACGAAGTCCGGCCCGAGCAGCCGGAGTGCGACAAGCCCCCCCATTGAGACGAGCATCGGGGCCAACACCCGGAGCCAGGTCTTCACCGACTGCGCCACGCCGTATCTCCCCCGCGGCCCCACTTCCGCCGCGCCGTGGGCCTGAAAGTGAAGGTGGCTTCGGGAATCCGCAATGTGCAGTGGGGTGTTTCCAACATGAAAGCGTCCGGCCGGGCAGCCCGCCGCCCGGTCCGAAAGCTCGGCAGGCGTTGCGAAACCCACGAAATCACAGGTGTTTTCGTGTGGCGTATCAGGCGTGAACGGCTGGCGGTGTACGGAGCTTGCTTGCATCGGGGCGCTTCCGTCCCAAGGTTTCAGGCAAGGGGCACCAAGGCGAGGGCTGGGGTAGTCACGAGAGGAGATAGGGAAATGTCGGACAAGGACAACAAGGGCAGCATGACGGTGGCCGAAGCGGGCCGGAAGGGTGGCGAGACGGTCCGGAACGAACGCGGTCGCGAGTTCTACGAGACGATCGGCCGCAAGGGCGGCGCCACGGTGAAGGCCGAGCGCGGTCGCTCCTTCTACGAGGAGATTGGCCGCAAGGGCGGCGAGACGGTGAAGGCCGAGCGCGGCGCCAAGTTCTACGAGGAGATCGGCAAGAAGGGTGGCGACAGGGTGAAGGCCACCCGGGGGCCGAACTTCTACGAGGAGATTGGCCGCAAGGGTGGGCAGAAGGTGAAGAAGCTCATCGAAGAGGGCAAGCGGGCCGCGCGGGCCGCCATGGCGGCGCAGGAGGGCGCGGCAGGTGCTCCGCCCCAGGAGGGTGCGGCGCCGGCGCCATCCACCCCCCCTTCTTCCGGAGAGCCGGCGGGGCCGGGCCAGAACGAGTAGCACCGCGAGCGTGGCGCCAGACTCGCGGACCGACTAAGAGGGCCGCGTGTACTTGGTCATCACGTTCCTCGAACAGTTGGAAGGAACCGAGCGGGCCATCCGCCGGCTCCGGGAGTTCGGTATCCCGGAGCCGTTGGTGGTGCGGGCTCGGAGCGCGGCGGCGGCGTTATCCGCCGAGGTCCCCGTGTTCGCGGGGCTCCGCAGTCTGGCGTTGGGCGCCGATGACGATCGCGTCATCCTGGTGAGCTTGTTGCCAGGCCTGCCCGCCGAGGAGATGGAACGGTTGGTGCAGCGCGTCCAACTGGAAATGGACGCGGACGAGCCGCCCATGGGACGGCTGGTCGCCATGCCAGTGATTTCCGCGCCCACGCATCGCCGGTCGTGACGGGAAGCGCCCCGTCGTTATAAGCACGGGCTGTGCAAGCGCTGCTCGTCTTCCTATCCATCGCGGCGCTGTCGCTGCTCGCCTCCAGCCGTGCGCTGGACCCGGGGCGCTTTCCAGCGCTGGCGAGACTGGCGGCCAGCGGCTTTCTCTTCGTTCTGCTCGGCATCTTCCTGGGGCCTTCCGTAGCAGGGGTGCTCACCGAGCGGCACCTGGAGGCCATGCGCCCGGTGATGGCGCTGGGGTTGGGCACCGCGGGCGTGCTGCTGGGCCTGAACCTGGAGCCCCGGCTGCTGCGCCTGTTGCCGCGGTCCGTCTACCTGTCGGGGCTGGCGCACTCCGGAACAGCCTTCTTCTTCGTCGCGCTGCCATTGCTGGTGCCGCTCGTCTTCACGTCCGCCCGGGGGCTGCTCGGCGCGGTGGGCGCGGCGGCGATGTTGGGGGCGGCGGCCAGTCTTTCTTCGGGGCACTCGGCCGTGCTCGCATGGCGCGCGGGGCGCCTGGACCGGGCGCGCGGCCTGGGCGTGGCGCTGCTCACCATGCTGGATGACGCGGTGGGTCTGGGCGTGCTGGCGCTGGCGTTGATGATCGGCGCCGCCAGCAACGTGGGCGAAGGCCTGGGGCTGGTGTGTCTGGCCTTGCTGCTGGGCGTCATGTGTGGGGCGCTGCTGGCCTTCCTCACGCATTCGTTGAAGGACCTGGCGGAGCTGACCACGGTGACGCTGGGCGGCGTGGTGTTGGTGAGCGGCGCGGCGGCGTACCTGCGGGTGTCGCCCTTGCTGGCGGGCGTGGCGTGTGGGGCGACGCTGGCGGTGGTGGGAGGCCGCACCTCGGAGCGCGTGGCGCGCGCGTTGGGCCGGGTGGAGCGGCCCGTGTTCCTGGTGCTCGTGTTCCTCGTGGGCTGCGCGGTGCATGCGCGGGACTACTGGGCCTGGGTGCTGATGCCCGCCTTCGTGGGCCTGCGCTTCCTGGGGAAGATGCTGGGCGGCCGGTTCGCGCGGCGGCTGGTGCAGCAGACGCTCGTGTTGCCACCCCGGCTGGGCTACGCGCTGATCGCCCAGGGCGGTCTGGCGCTGTGCCTGGTGGCGGAGTACGGGATGCTCGTGCCGGGAGGGCTGTCGCGGCGCGTGCTGGACGTGGTGGTGATGGGCGCGGTGGTGAACGAGCTGCTGGCGGGCCAGGCCTTCCAGTACGTGGTGGACCCGCCCCGCAGCATTTCCGAGAACCCGGCTGACAGCGACAAGGTGGCGGCATGACGGGCGCGGTCATCCGGCTGCTGCTGTTGATGGTGCTCCTGGCCATCATCAGCCGGGCACAGGTGCTCCGGGCGGACTCGGGAACACCGGTGATGCTGGCGGCGGGCGCGCTGCTGTTGTGCGGCCTGTTCGCGGGAAAGGTGGCCAAGGGCCTGGGCCTGCCTCGCCTCACCGGTTACCTGCTGGTGGGCGTGGCGGTGGGGCCCTATGCACTGGGCTTCATCCCGAACGCGGGCGTGAAGGGGCTGGAGCTGGTGAAGGGGCTGGCGGTGAGCCTCATCGCGCTGGTGGCCGGCACGGAGCTCCGGTTGGGGCTCATCCGCCGCGTGGGCGCGCGCGTGGCCTTGCTGTGCGCGGCCGTGTGCGGCGTCACCTTCCTGGTGTGCTTCGGGGCCACCTTCGCGCTCAAGCCCCTGCTGCCCTTCCTGGCGGACATGACGGTGCCCCAGGCGCTGGCGGTCAGCGCGCTGCTGTCCACGGTGGTGGTGTCATTCTCGCCCACCGTCACCATCGCCATCGTCCAGGAGACGAGCGCGCGCGGCGCCTTCACGGAGTTCCTGATGGCGCTGGTCATCATCGGCGACTTGCTGGTGATGGTGGCCTTCGCGCTGGCCGCGGGCCTGACGAAGGCGAGCTTCGGCGGCGGGCTGGACGTGACGGAGCTGCTGGGCGGGGTGGGGT
>NZ_SRLV01000052.1:0-61424 GCF_006518205.1 Myxococcus sp. CA005
GGGTGGGAGCTGTTCGGCTCGGTGGTGGTGGGGCTGGTGCTGGCCGTGGGCATGCTCGTCTACATGCGCGGCGTGAAGCAGGAGCTGCCGCTGTTCCTGGTGGGCCTGTGCTTCGCCGCGGCGGAAGGGGGCACGCGCCTGCACCTGTCCCCGCTGTTGGTGTCGCTGGCGGCGGGGGCGCTCATCGCGAACCTGGATGAGCACGCGGGCGAGCGCATCCACAACGCCATCCAACAGGCGGGGCTGCCAGTGTTCGCGCTCTTCTTCGCCGCGGCGGGCGCGGGGCTGAAGCTGGACTCCCTGCTGACGGTGGGGCCGGCGGCGATGTTGCTGGTCGCGCTGCGCGGCGTGGCCATCTGGCTCTCCTGCCGCCGCTTCGCCCCAGCGGACGACCCGCGGCTCAAGCGCTACCTGTGGATGGGACTCATCTCCCAGGCGGGCGTGACGTTTGGCCTGGCGGCCCTGGTGTCCAGGACATTTCCGACCTTTGGCCCCCAGGTGGAGGTGCTCATCGTCGCCATGATTACCGCCCACGAGCTGGTGGGGCCGGTCCTCACCCGGCGCGCCTTGGCGGCCTCCGGGGAGATCCGCGCGGACGACGCGCAGGGAACGGCATAGGCTGTCAGGCATCCACACCTTCAGCAGCAGTCACAGGAGGCACGGAGGACATCATGGCCGCACCCATCCTCGAGGTGGACACGGAGCACCCATCACCCCGCCACATCCAGCGAGCGGTGGAGGTGCTGGAGCGCGGCGGCCTGCTGGCCTACCCGACGGACACGTACTTCGGGCTCGGCTGCGACTTGAGCTCCAAGAAGGGCATCGAGCGGCTGTACCAGCTCAAGGGACGCGACAAGAAGAAGCCCCTGTCCTTTCTCTGCCCCGACCTGTCGGACGTGGCGCGCTACGCGCACGTGAGCAACTTCGCGTACCGGACCATGAAGAGCCTCACTCCGGGTGCGTTCACCTTCATCCTGGAAGCGACGCGTCTGGTGCCGGACCTGATGATGTCCAAGCAGAAGCAGGTGGGCATCCGGGTGCCGGACTCCGCGCTCGTTCGCGAGCTGACCCGAGCCCTGGGCCGCCCTCTGGTGACGACCTCCGCGACCAATACGGAGGGTGAGCCCCTCACGGACGCAAAGGATATCAAGGCCGATCTGGGACACGGCCTGGACCTCATCCTTGACGGGGGCGTGACGCTCAATGAACCGTCGACCGTGATTTCACTCATCGGCGATTCACTTGAAATCCTCCGGCAGGGGAAGGGTAGGCTGGAGGACTAGAACCCGAGAATAGGGGGATTTCTTGGCACAGGGGGGAACACGGCCGAGCTCCGTGGATGCACCGGAGCAGGTCCCAGGGCTGCTCAAGTTATTGCTGTTGCTGCTGTTCCGGCCGGTGGACCTGCACTACCGGCTGCGAGCCGCGGGCATCCGCGTTCCGGGCGCACGGCTGGGGACGTTGTGTCGCGAGCAGTCCGAGGGAGACCAGGCCACGGCCGTCTATGTCCGGCGCATGCTGCTGGTGCTGCTCGTCGGCGCGCCGGTGGTGACGCAGGTGCTGGGCCTGGCGCTCATGACGGCGGGCCTGCCGCTGGAGCGCGGCTGGGTGTTGTCGGCGCTGTTCTGCTCGGCGGTGGGACTGCTGGTGGCGCAGGTGTTGGGGCTGGCCGCGGGCGTCCTGCTGGGCTCGCTGTCCAGTCTGGCCACGCTGGTGGGACTGCACGCCACGGCCGCGGATGCCTTCGGGCCGGAGCTGGGTGGAGTGGCGGGCATGGTGGTGGGCGTGTGCCTGGGGAGCGTGGCCGGGTTGGCGTGTGGGAGCATCAGCGGCATCGCCATTGGCCGGGGCCCCTCCGTGGTGAGGGTCCAGATGGCGGCCATCCTCGCCAGCCTGACGCCGATGCTGCTCTGGAGTGGGACGACGAATGCGTCCTACGCCGGCGCGGTGGCCGCCAGTGCGTTGGTGGCCTTCCTGGTGAGTGCGTTCCGGCTGCCGCTCTATGCGCTGGAGGTGCTGGCGTCCGCGGTGGCGTATGCCGTGGAGCGCTGGACGGGGCGGCCCACGCTGGGCTGGGTGCCGGTGCGTCACCACAACCTCAGCTATCTGCCGCATCCCTTCCTGGGGCGGCATCTGGCGCTGGCGGTGCGCTCGCGGCCGGCGGAGGTGCTGGCGGTGGCGGATGCCTGCCTGCGCTCGCCGGGGAACATCGTGGTGGGCTGGCCGTGGGTGGTGCAGGCGCTGGAGTCGGCGTCACCGGAGGGGGCGAGGGAGCCCCGGGCCTGAGCCGCTGAGTTGCCTCGCCGCGCGCCTCCGGTAGCCTGCGCGGCGATGGAAGGACTGCTCGACGCGTTCATCGCCTTCATCCGCGCGGAGCGCGGACTGTCCGGCAAGACGGTGGACGCCTACGCCGCGGACATCAACGTGTACTTCGAGGACCTGCGCTCCCGCGGCGTCTCAGACGTGACGCAGGCGCGGCAGGAGGACGTGTCCGCGCACCTGTCCGCGCTGGGCAAGCGGGGCTTGGGCAAGCGCAGCCAGGCCCGTCACCTGGCGGCCCTGCGCGGCTTCCACCGGTTCCTCGTCGCCGAGCGCATGGCGGACAAGGATCCGACGGAGGACCTGGACACGCCCCGCTCAGCCCGGAAGCTGCCGTCGTTCCTCACCCTGGAAGAGGTGGAGCAGCTCTTGGCGGCCCCGGACGAGCGCACGTCCACGGGCGTGCGTGACAAGGCCATGCTGGAGGTGCTGTACGCCACCGGCCTCCGCGTGAGTGAGCTGTGTGGGCTGGGCATCAACGACGTGCAGCTCACGGCGGGCTATCTGGTGGCGAAGGGCAAGGGCGCCAAGGAGCGGCTCGTCCCGCTGGGGAGCGTGGCCATCGAGAAGGTCCAGGCATACCTGGCGGAGTCCCGGCCGGCGGTGCTGGGGCGGCGCAAGTCCCAGGCGTTGTTCGTCACGCCACGAGGCTCTGGCTTCACGCGGCAGGGCTTCTGGAAGCTGCTCAAGCGGTACGCGCTGAAGGCGGGCATCTTGAAGCCGCTGTCTCCCCACAAGCTGCGGCATTCGTTCGCCACGCACCTGGTGGAGCGTGGCGCGGACCTGCGCGCCGTCCAGCAGATGCTGGGGCACGCGGACCTCGCCACGACGCAAATCTATACCCACGTGAACGCCGCCCGGCTGCGGTCCGTGTACGACGAGTTCCACCCGCGCAGCGATGTCTTCGTCCCCAAGGCGAAGAAGGCGCGGGCCGCCGCGCGATAGGGGTGGCAGCCCGGAGCCTCGGCGTCGTGGATGGAACGTTCCGTCCGCTGGCGCTCAGCTCCCCACGCCGTGGATGGGGAGGCCGAACGGGTCCGTGTGGGCCCGTCGGGGTCCGCTCCCTGGCAGCGGGGCTACGCGAATCAGCCCGGACGCCATCAGTCGGTGCACGGAGCGGGACGCGGCGAGCTCGCCCATGGCCGCTGTGCGCAGGGCCTGCCGGATGCTTCGGCTGCCGCGCAGCTTCGAGTACAGGTACAGGTCATCCGCCGTCAGGTCGGGCGGGGTGGGGCGCGGAATCGGCTCGAACACCAGGCGCCCGTCGAGCGCGAAGAGCTCGTCACTGAGGGCCAGCGTCAGGCGGATCTCCGCCTCGCGGTACAGGGCGTGGGCTTCGGGGACGGGGCCTTGCTCCAGGATTTGCGCGGCCAGGGCGACGGCATGGTCATACTGGCCGGCTTCCAGGAAGCGCTTCACCAGTGTGAGCAGCTCCTCCAACTCGGCGGCTTCACCCAATCGGGGGCCGAGGGCCTTGCGCGGGGCCAGGGCCCCCCGCCGGTACAGGTGAAGCACCCAGCGCGCGGCGAAGAGCGGGGCCTCCCGGGCGCTCGCCAGCAGCTCTCCCAGCGTGGCGCCGCTCGCCGCCAGGTCCAGCAGGACGTCCTCTTCCTCCGAATACGTCTCCACGGCGAACTCGCGGAAGACGCGGAACGTCGTGTCCATCCGAGGGAAGATGTCGCGGAACATGCTCCACTCGCGCTGCCGCGACACCGCGTCACGGTGCAGGGTGGACAGCGACAGCTTGAGCCCAATCGCCCGGGCTGAGGGCGGCAGGCCAGGGGTGAACCCCACCTCGCCGGACTCCCAGGCGTAGCAGTCGAACAGGGACTCGCGCGCCTTGTGCTCCAGGGCCTCGATGAGGCGGGGCAGCTCCACGAAGCAGCGCTGGACCAGGAAGGTGCCGTAGGGCATGCCCGCACCCTCGGCCGCTTCGAAGGCCGCCGCGGCGCGGGGGGCGTCCAGGATGCGGAGGTTCACCAGGATTTGGGCCAGGTGCTCGCGCGGGTCGTTGGAGCTCTCGCCCACCAGGTAGCCGTCCTTGACGTGGAAGCAGCGCCGCACCGCGCCACGCTCCACGCTCAGCACCCCTTCAACCCCGGGCGCGCTGAACAGCGGCGGCATCACCAACTGCAAGCGATAGTTGGCGAGACTTCCGTTGAATGGCTCCATACAGGTGCTTCCTCCAAGGTGGGTTGCCCGCGTGAGGAACCCCCAGGGTACCGGCGCACCCCACTGTGATTCAATTGCAAGTACTTGAATTTGCTCGGGATTTCCTGATGGGGCGCAAAGTTCCAGGGAGAGTCCGTCTTGACTTCGGATACTGAACGGGCGCAGGACACGGGCAACGGACGGTTGCAGGGCCGCGTCGGGTGTGCGAACGAGCCCCGTCCGATTCCCGATTCCGCCCAACCGAATCAGAGCGAGTCCATGCGAATTCTTTCAGGAGTGCAGTCGTCCGGCAGGCTGCACATCGGCAACTACTACGGCGCGCTCCGCCAGTTCGTGCAGCTCCAGGATGAAGGCGAGGGGTACTACTTCATCGCCAACCTGCACGCGCTCACCACCGTGAGGGATCCCAAGGCCGCGCTGGCGCTGACGCGCGAGGCCGCCATGGCCTACCTGTCGCTGGGGTTGGATCCGAAGAAGGCCGTGCTCTTCCGGCAGAGCGACGTGCGTGAGGTGCTGGAGCTGTACTGGATTCTGGGCACCGTGACGCCGCACGCGCACCTGGAGCGGGCCCACAGCTACAAGGACAAGGTGGCCAAGGGCATCAGCCCGGACTTCGGCCTCTTCGCCTACCCGGTACTGATGGCCGCCGACATCCTGCTCTACAGCGCGGACTTCGTCCCGGTGGGCAAGGACCAGATTCAGCACATCGAGTTCGCGCGCGACTGGGCGGTGAAGTTCAACACCCAGTACGTGCCCGGCTACGACCCGGCCGATCCGGAAGGCAAGGAGCGGGGCCATGCGCCCGGCATCCTCAAGCTGCCCGCGGCGCGCATCCAGGAGACCACCCAGACGGTGCCCGGCGTCGACGGACAGAAGATGTCCAAGTCCTACGGGAACACCATCGAGCTCTTCGGGGACGAGAAGGAAATCAAGAAGCGGATCATGTCCATCAAGACGGACTCGACGCCGGTGGACGCGCCCAAGCCGCTGCCCACGCAGTCGCCGCCGCCCGGGCTCGTCAGCGATGCGCCGCTCTACGACTTGCTGAAGCTGATGCTTCCCGAGTCCGAGTTCGCCGAGGTGGACGCCACCTGGAGGGCGGGCGGGAAGGGCTACGGCGACTACAAGAAGAAGCTCCTGGAGGCCTACCATGCGGCCTTTGGCCCGGCCCGTCAGCGGTACGCCGAACTGGCGGCCGACCCGGGCGAGGTGGAGCGCATCCTCCAGGACGGCGCCAGCCGGGCCAGGGCCGAGGCGAGCCGCCTCATGGACCGGGTCCGCAAGGCCGTGGGAGTCCCATGAGTCCGTGTGCCTGAACGGGCTTTCACTGCCGATTGTTTGACCCTCCTGGGGGGCACTGGTATGGGTGTGTGTCCTCCAGGCTCGTGCCCGCTGCCTAAGAAAGTCGGGCCCTTACGCGATGACGCGCCCCCACCCACACCGTTGACGCCATCCAGGACATCCGGTGAGTGAGGACCGTCGCTCGCCGACCGATGAGGCCCCTCGGGAAGGGGAGTTGCCGCGGAGTCCTGGCGACAACTTCCGCATCGCGTTGCCCAATTTCGAAGGTCCGCTGGACCTGCTGCTCCATCTCATCAAGGAGCATCGGGTCGACATCTTCGACATTCCGCTGGCGCTGATTACGGAGAAGTACCTCGAGCACCTGGAGCGGATGCGGGAGATCAACCTCGACATCGCCGGGGAGTTCCTGGTGATGGCCTCCACCCTGGCGCACCTCAAGAGCCGCATGCTGCTGCCCCGGCAGGACGTCGCCTCGGCGCAGGAGGGGGCGGAGGTGCTCGCGGTCGCCGAGGAGACCGAGGACCCACGCGCGGAACTGGTGCGGCGCCTGCTGGAGTACCAGAAGTACAAGGACGCCGCTGAACAGCTCGCCACGCAGGACCTGCTCGGCCGCGACGTCTTCGCCCGCAACGTCCCGGTGGAGGCGGTGCCCATCCCCGAGGAGGAGGTGGGCCTCCAGGAGTTCAGCGTCCTCAAGCTGGTGGAGGCGCTCGACCGGGTGCTGGAGCGGTTGCAGCCCAAACTGCAGCACGAGGTGGTCCGGGAGCGCGTGACGCTGTCCGAGGCCATCCTCCGCGTAGTAGAGCGCCTGCGCCCGCATGGACAGGTTCTGTTCGAGAGCTTGTTCACGGAAGAGGAAACCCCGTCGCGACAGGAGGTGGTCATCACCTTCCTGGCCATCCTGGAGATGGTGAAGCGGCGGCTCATCCGGGTGGTGCAGGACGAGCCGCTGGGGCCCATCTTGCTGCTGCCCAACGGGGACGCGCTGGAGAAGCTGGCTCCCACGGAGGTCGACGACAGTGACTACCGGTAGCAACGGACCGCAGGACGAGACTCCCGAACCGGGCACGCCCGGTGGCCCCGGCCCGTTCTCCGAAGAGGAAATCGCTGCTGTCACGGGCCCCGGCCCGGCGGATGAGCTGGACGAGTTGGAAGCGGCCTCCATCGAGGAGGACTCGGACGAGGCGCCTCCGGATCTGGAGACGTCGTTCGAGAAGCTCCTCTCCAAGAGCCGCAAGCTGTCCACGGACCGCATCCGCACCGTCATCGAGAGCGTGCTCTTCGTGGCGGAGCGGCCGCTGTCGGTGGACGAGCTGTACATGGCCACCGGCATCGAGCGGGAGCTCATCGCCGAGGCCCTCAACCAACTCTCCGGCATTCACCGCGACGGCATCAGCGGCATCGTGCTGTATGAGGTGGCGGGCGGGTGGCAGTTCCGGACGGACCCGCATTCGGGTGAATATGTCCGGCGTTACCTGCGGGTGAAGCCACAGCGGCTGACCCGGGCGGCGGTGGAGACGCTGGCCATCATCGCGTACCGGCAGCCGGTGACCCGGCCAGAAATCGAGGACATCCGCGGCGTGGACTGCGGCGCGGTCATCAAGGCGTTGATGGACCGCAAGCTGGTGAAGATCCTGGGCAAGCGTGAAGAAGTGGGGCGGCCCATCCTCTATGGGACGTCGCGCGAGTTCCTGGAGTTCTTCGCACTGAAGGACCTGTCGGCCCTGCCCACGCTGCGTGAGTTCCACGAGCTGACGCAGGAGCACCGAGAGATCGTCGAGAAGGAAGACAAGCCGGCGCCCCCGGCTGCGGGGACGGTGGAAGCGCTGTCGGACCCGGCATTCACGAAGCGGATGGAGAAGAGCGCGGCGGCCAGTGAAGCCGCGCTGGAGGACCTGGAAGAGGCCATGGCGGCCGCGGACCGGACACAAAAGGTCAGCTCCAGCGTCCTGGACACGACGCCCCCGGAACCCGAGACGGGTGATACGACGGGGCCCAAGCCCGAGTGACGGGCAGCATGGAAGAAGGATGGTATGGCGGCCGAACGACTACAGAAGTACCTGGCCCGCGCGGGAGTTGCTTCGCGCCGGCATGCAGAAGAGCTGATTACCGCGGGCCGCGTCGCGGTGAACAACAAGACGGTGACGGAGCTGGGCAGCCGGGTGGAGCCCGGCACCGACCTGGTGACGGTGGACGGGACGCTGGTCACGCCTCCGGATGAATCCTCCTACTTCCTGCTCTACAAGCCCGTGGGCGTCGTGACGACGCTGTCGGATCCGCAGGGCCGGCCCACGGTGGCCAACTACGTGGAAGAGACGGGCAAGCGCCTGTTCCCGGTCGGCCGTCTGGACTACGACGCCGAGGGCGCGCTGCTGTTCACGGATGATGGGGCGCTGGCGCACAAGCTGACGCACCCCAGCTTCCAGGTGCCGCGCACCTACCTGGCGAAGGTGAAGGGCGCTCCGGACACGGCCACGCTGGACAAGTTGCGCGGCGGCGTGCGGCTCGAAGACGGCATGGCCACGCCGGTGTCGGTGAGCGTATTCGAGGCGGCGGAGCGGAACACCTGGCTGAAGATTGTCGTGGCGGAAGGACGTCCGCACCTCATTAAGCGGCTGTGCGCGGCGGTGGGGCACCCGGTGGTGCGTCTGTTCCGTCCGTCCTACGCCGGCGTGGGCGTGGAAGGCCTGCGCCCCGGCGAGCTGCGCCCGCTCAAGACGAGCGAGGTGGAGCTGCTGAACGCGGTGTCGGATGGCAAGGCCGCGCCGCCGACGGGGGAGCTGAGGCTGCCTCCGCGCCGGCATGGCCGGGCGGCTCCGGGCTTCGACTCTGACGATGAGGCGGAGCTGTCCATGGATGATGATGCGCCCGTGGCCGCCAAGCCCGCGCGCAAGGCGCCGGCCCGTGCGGCCAAAACCGCGACCGTGGGTGGTTCGAGCCTGGCGCGTTTCGGTCGGCCCAAGGGGGCTTCGGCCGAGGGCAAGCCCGCGCGCCGTTCGTTCGGTGGCGATGAGGGCGCGCCGCGTGGCCGTTCCTTCGGCGGTGACAAGGCTGGCGCTCCGCGTGGCCGCTCCTTCGGTGGTGACGAGGGCGCGCCGCGTGGCCGCTCCTTCGGCGGTGACAAGGCTGGCGCTCCGCGTGGCCGTTCCTTCGGTGGTGACGAGGGCAGGCCCGCGCGCCGTTCCTTCGGCAGTGACGAGGGCAAGCCCGCGCGCCGCTCCTTCGGCAGTGACGAGGGCAGGCCCGCGCGTCGTTCCTTCGGCGGTGACGAGGGCAAGCCCGCGCGCCGCTCCTTCGGCAGTGACGAGGGCAGGCCCGCGCGTCGTTCCTTCGGCGGTGACAAGGCAGGCTCGCCGCGTGGCCGTTCCTTCGGCAGTGACGAGGGCAGGCCCGCGCGCCGTTCCTTCGGCGGTGACGAGGGTAAGCCCGCGCGCCGCTCCTTCGGTGGTGACGAGGGCAGGCCTGCACGCCGCTCCTTCGGTGGTGACGAGGGAAGGCCCGCACGCCGTTCGTTCGGTGGCGATGATGGCGCACCGCGCGGCCGTTCCTTCGGCGGTGACAAGGCAGGTGCTCCTCGCAGCCGTGGTGCGGGCCGGTCCTTCGGCGGTGACGAGGGCGGACCCGCGCGCCGCTCCTTCGGCGGTGATGCGGGCAGCGGTCCGCGTAGCCGCGACACGGGCGCACGCGGTGCGGGTCGCGCATTCGGTGGTGCTGGCGGCGCCCGTCGCTCGTTTGGCGGTGACGAGGGCGGAGCCCCCAAGAGCCGTGGCGCGGGTCGTCCGGAGCGCCGTGAGTGGAGCGCGGGCGGAGACGCCGCGCCGCGGACTCGCGCACCGCGCGCGGGTGGCGAAGGCCGTCCGGAGCGCAAGTCGTGGGGTGCTGGCGCCGGCGCCAGCCGTGCCCCGCGGGGTGAAGGCCGTCCGTACTCGCCCCGTTCCGGAGGAGCGGGTGCTGGCCGCCCGGAGCGCCGTGAGTGGAAGCCTCGCGCCGAAGGGGCAGACGCTCCGCGTGGCCGGGGTGGTCCTCGCCGTGAGGGCTCCGAGGGCGGACGCCCCGCACGCAGCACCTGGACGCCCACCGACGAAAGCGGGAATCCCCGTGAACGCGTCGTCCGGGCCGGGGCTCGCAAGGGCCCTCCCGCCGAGAAGTCCGGCGGATTCCAGGACTGGGGCAAGAAGAAGGAGCGGGCGAGCGCCCCGAGCTGGAGCAATGAGCGTCCCCGAGGCGGCGCGGGCCGGCCTCCTCCCCGGGGGCCTCGCCGTCCGCGTTGATACATGACGCGGTGGATTGGGCGGGAATCGAGGGGGATTGATATAACGGGCGCCAACTCCTACACCGGAGACCGATGCGAACCGGCGCGCGCCCCCTCATTCTCGCACTTGCCCTGCTTCTCGGCTGCAACGGCAGCAGGGACCAGCTTCTCGCGGACCTCCAGAGTCCTCGTCCGGAGGTCCGCGCTCTCGCGGTGAAGAAGCTGGCCGGGCAGGGCAACCCGGATGACCTCGTCCTCTTCACCCGCGCGGCGAAGGACTTCGCCGCCATCGTCCGGGCCGAGGCCGCCGTGGCGCTGGGAGAGAGCCAGGACGCCCGCGTCGTGGACCTCCTGGGCGAACTGCTCGAGGACCAGGACGAAGAGGTCCAGGGCCGCGCCGCCATGGCGCTGTCCAAGGTGAACAACGAAAAGGCCAAGGCGTACCTCACGCTCCAGTACGGACGGCGGGGCCGGGCCACGCGTCAGGTCATCGTCCAGGCCCTGAAGAACGCCAACGTTCCGGGGGCCATGGCGGAGGTGGTCGCCGCTGAGGCCCGCTCCCAGTGGGACCGCAACCAGCTCGCGCTGACCGAAGGCGCGCTGCCCGAGCGCGTGGGCGCCGCCGAGGAGCTGGGCAAGAGCGGCCGTCCCGACGCCGTCAACCGGCTGCTGCCCTTGGTTCGCGACAGCCAGGTCATCCTCGCCGCCGCCGCCGTGCGCGGGCTGGGTGACGCCGGCGACAAGCGCGCGGTGAGCCCCATCGCGTTGCTGTTGGAGGAGAACTTCCCGGAACTGCGCGAGTCCGCCATCCACGCGCTGATGAAGCTTCAGGATCCGGTGGCCACGCAGCGCCTCCAGTTGGTGGCGGTGGAGAAGAGCGCCGTCAGTCCGCTGGCCATCGACGCCATCGTGTCCTTCCCCCGGACGCCGCAGACGGATGCTTCGCTGTGCGCCATCGTCATGGAGGGCGCACCGGCGGAGGCGCTCGTCGCGGGCCGGAGCATGCGCACACGCGGCGGCTGTTCGGTGGACACCATTGGCGAGCGGCTGGCACGTCCGGCCACGGCCGCCAGTGGCCTCCAGGCCGTCGAGGGGCTGGGACCCGCGGCGCTGCCGCTGCTCGGCAAGGTGGTGCCGTGGCTGAGCCATTCGGACGCCACGCTGCGCCTGCTCGCGGTGGAGGCCGTGGCGGAGGTGGGGGATGCCTCCGTGGTGCCCGCGTTGCAGAAGCTCTACGAGCAGGAGGTCAAGGGACTGGAGGCGCTGCGCGCCGACTGGGTGACCCAAGCGCTCCCGGAGAAGTTCGGCGTGGGGTTCGACCCTTCGACCATGCCGCCCACCCCGTCGACACCTGGCCTGAAGGATGAGCGGCCGTCGCGGCACGCGGACCTGCTGGGGCGGGTGAAGGAGCTCAATGCCGCCCGGGTGCGTGAGTCCGGGCGGGACGTGGTGCGGCACCGTGTGCCCACCGAGCTGTATGACGACGTGGCGCCGGAGCGGCTGGTGCCGCTGGCGACGCTGCTGCGCGCGTTGGGGGCGCTGAAGGCGCCCGGCGCCCTGGAACTGCTCACCGGCTACACCCAGGACTCCAGCGCCGCGCTGCGCGTGGCGGCCCTGGTGGGGCTGGCGCGGCTGGGCCCCGAGGGCGTCAACGTGGCCAAGGCCGGGCTCGTCGAGCCGGACCGCGACCTGCAGAAGGCCCTGGCCCAAGTGCTGGCGGAGGCCGGCGAGGCGGGGCAGGCCGCGCTCATCGAGATGCTGCCGAAGATGGGGAGCGAGAAGCTGCTGGTGTTGGATGCGCTCACGCGCGCCGGCGCCGTGCCGGGCTCCGCTTCCACGCAGCTCCAGGCCGTGGTGCGCGAAGGTGGACCGGAAGCGGCGCTCGCGGCGGCCCTGCTGGGACGGATTCAGGCGAAGGACGCCGTGCCCACGCTGGTGAAGGCGCTGGACGAGCCCAACAGCGTGGCCCGCCGCGACGTGCTGCTGGCGCTGGGGAGCATCGGCGACGCGCAGGCGGCGGACGCGGTGGCCAAGGACCTGTTCCACGACCTGCCCGAGATTCGCGCCGCGGCGGCTTCGTCGCTCCGGAAGCTGGGCAGCGCCGCGCATGCGGACCAGTTGGAGGCCCTCAAGGCGGACTACTTCCGGACGGTGCGTGAGGCCGCGGGCGCGGCACCGGCGTCCGCGAGCACCGCGTCGGAGGGCGCTCCCTGATGGAGTTGCGCAAGCTCAAGGACAAGGCGTCCGAGGCATTCACCAAGGGACGCTTTTCCAAGGCGGCGGAGCTCTACGAGGACTACTGCCGGGCCGAGCCCAAGGACCATCAGTCACGCCTGCGCTCCGGGGATGCCTGGGTGAAGGCGGGGCAACGGGACCGGGCCATCTCGGCGTATCAATCCGCCGCGGAAGGCTTCGCGCGCGAGGGGTTCCTTCCGCGCGCCATCGCCGCGAGCAAGCTCATCCTCGAGCTGGACCCCGCGCACCGTGGCGTGCAGCAGATGCTCGCGGACCTGTACGCGCGCCGGGGAACGCCCATGGGCGCACGTGCCCGGGGCCCGATGAGCAGCGCGTCGTCCGTGACGGTGAAGACGTCCTCCGAGCCTGCTGGGGCGTCGCGTCTGCCCGAGGCAGTGCGCGCGGCCGTCGCCGCCATTGATTTGGGGGAGAGGGGGGAGGGTGCTTCGCCAGCCCCGTTGGCGGCTGGTGGTCCCGCGGTGGACCTGTCTGCGGAGCTGCCTCCAGAGCTGTCGTTGTCCACCAACGCGTCCACGCGTGGCACCGAAGAAGTCGTCCACTCGGTCGAGGTAGGACTGGCGTCGGAAGAGGGGACCGCTGGCGTGGAGTTGACGCTGGACGTGGAGCCCGTCGTGGCAGGGACGCTGGTGGACGACGCGTGTGGAACCGATTCGATGACGTCCGAATTGGCCACGTCTGTCGAGGCATCCACGATCGTGGCGGCCTCAATCCCGCCCGCGATGGCCCTCCGTGAGCCAGAAGCGCCGCCGCTCGCGACCCGGATTCCCGCGGTTCAACCCGGAGGCGCGCGTCCGGCGACGAGTGCGTTGCCGCCAGGACTGGCACCGCGCGCGTCGCAGCGGCTGCCCGCGGTGGGCGCTGCTCGCGCGCCCGAACCCGCGCCGTCCGCACCGCCACGGTCCGTCTCGAACAGCGGCCGCTGGCAAGCCCTGTCGTCGCCCATCACCACGCAGGCAGCGCCCGCAGCTTCTGAAGCCGCGGCCGCCTCCGCGCCCCCAGGACTGCGGGCGCGCCGTGCCGACCCACCGGTCCCCGCGGGCGCCACCGCGCTCCCGGGCCACGACCTGTCACCCGCGCTGGGCGCCTCCTTCCGGACGGCGGCGAGTCCGTCCTCCTTCACCGAGTTGGAGCTGGAAGCCGACTCCCTGTTGCACGCGGTGGAGCTGGCCGCGCAGGCGGGCTTGGATCGGCAAGGCCTGGGGGCCACGTCCATCAGCGACGGCCTCGAGGAGGAGCTCTACAGCCTGACGGAGGAGGTCCCTCCCGACGCGGGTTCCCTGGACGCGCTGCCCACGATTCCGCTCTTCTCGGACCTGCCTCGCGACGCCTTCATCGAGCTGTTCGAGCGCTGCCCGCTGCGGCGCTTCGGCCCGGACGAGCGAATCATCGACCAGGGCAGCCACGGCGATGCTTTCTACGTCATCTGCGAGGGCGCGGTGCGCGTCTTCCGGACGGAGGAGGGCCAGCGCCAGGACATCGCGACGCTCGAAGGAGGCACCTTCTTCGGAGAGATGGCCCTGCTGTCCGGCGCGGCGCGCACGGCCTCGGTGGAGTCCGCGTCCGACGACACCCAGCTCCTGGAGATCTCCGCCAGCGTGCTCGCCGAGCTCTCGGGAAGCCACCCGCAGGTGGCCCAGGCCCTGAAGAAGTTCTGCCGTCAGCGCATGCTGACGAACGTGATGAACACGTCGGAGCTGTTCCGCCTCTTCGGGCGAAAGGACCGGCGCGCGCTCGTGGAGCGCTTCCGCTCCCGGGACGTGGAGCGTGACACCGTCATCATCCGTGACGGCGACCCGACGGACGGCCTCTATGTGGTCCTGTCCGGCGAGGTGGAGGTGCGCAAGGACGGCCACCTGCTGACGCAGCTCCGGGAAGGGGACGTGTTCGGAGAGATTTCCCTGCTCCAGAAGACGCCTGCCACCGCGACCGTCACCGCCACCCGGCACACCACGCTGCTGCGGTTGCCGCGCGCCGACTTCGACGCGCTCATCTCCAGCCACCCGCAAATCCTGGCCCTGATCTCCGACCTGAGCGACGAACGGCTCCGGCGCACGCAGCGCGTGCTGACCGAAGCCGGCGTCGAGGAAGACCTCATCCTCGTCTGACGTCAGCGCACCTTGGCGAGGTAGTCGTCTCGCGTCACCAGGCCGCGCGTCTCCAGGAGCTCCAGCATGGCCCGCAGCGAGCGGGCCTGCTGGGCCACCATCCGCTCCAGCCCCGCCACCTGCTGCGTCAGCTCCTCCACGCGCTGGGTGAGCTCCGTCTCACGGCCGGGCTGCGCCAGGGTCGCCGAGGCCGCGCGCACGGCCATCGACACGGGAGCGCTTTCGGCCGGGGGCGCCAGCTCGAAGGTGGGCTCGTCCATGCCGAAGGACAGCGGGGTCGCCGTCGTGGAGGTGACCTCCCCGTGGTAGTGGCGGCGGATGGCGCGCTCGATGGACGAGGCGCTCGAGACGACCACCTGGAGGCGCTGGCCACAGTGGAAGGCCAACTCCTGGAACGCCTCCACGTTGGTGGGGTCGGCGGTGGCGACGGTGAGCGTCTTCGTGGCCGGATCCGCGGCGATGGGGAAGACGGTGTAGCGCTCGGCGATGTCCGCCCGGAGCGCCTGCAGCACCACCGCGGACGCTGCGTGCTGCTCCAGATCCACCGTGGGAATGGCGAGCTGCCGCGACAGGGCGTGGACCATGGAGCTTTCGTCCACGTACCCCATCTGCACCAGGGTGAGGCCCAGCTTGCCGCCCCATTTGCGTTGTTCCGCGAGGGCGGAGCGGAGCTGGGTTTCCGAGAGGAGCCCGGCGTCCATGAGAATCTCCCCAAGCCGGCGCTTGCGGCCAGGGAGCGAGACAGAGGGTGTGACAGGCGGCTGTTTCACGGCTGTGAAGCATAGCAGCCAGTCAGGCACGACCGCAGACCAGCCAACACCCAGGAGGCCGGGGAGGAGCGTGAGGGACGGGAATGGGGTAGAACAGTCCCTACATGACGCGACGGATACTGCCGTTTCTCGCACTGCTGCTGGCTTCGGGCTGTGCATCGCAGCGCCTGGCTGGCGCGGACCTGGACCGCGTCCGGCGTCCGGCCTTCATCTCCCGCATCGAGGACGGGGCCGGCCCCAAGAGCCACGTGTTCCGCGAGGACTCGGCGTACCGGAACAAGCTCAAGAAGTTGGAGCCGGTGGAGGCGGACCGGCGGCTGACGGTGAAGCTGCTTCAAGCCGTCACGCGCTTCGAGATCTCCGAGCGCCTCCGGGTCACCACGTTGTCGCAACTGCCGCGTGAGTTCCCGTGGACGCACGTGGTGGACCCCGCGCGGGTGGCCTCGGTGCTGGAGAGCTTCCTGGTGGAGGAGGTGCCGGCCAACGCGCCAGACTACGACCTGGTGGCGTCGCTGGGCGCGGACACCATCGTCGAGTTCGTCATCCAGGACTACGGCATGCGCAGCGATGACGGCCGCGCGGGCGCGTACCTGCGAGGCTATGGCCGCATGTTCACCCTGGACGGGCGCACGGAGGTGTGGCGCCGGCCGTTCGCCATGGACCAGGTGGCCGAGGGCAAGGAGCACCTGGACCCGTTCAAGGTGGGCAAGGACCCGTCACTCTTCCGCGCGGCGATGACGTCCATGCTGGACGAGGTGGCGCGAATGTTCGTGAAGGACCTGACGCCCACCGACCGCGCCGGCGCGCCGCCGCCCCGGGCTTCCGCGGCGGCTTCGGACGTGGTTCCCGGCAAGGCGGGCGCCCCGGCTCCGGCACCCGAGGCGACGAAGCCTCCGGAAGACGAGCTGGCGCCCGGCGAGCTGCCGGACCCCGACCCCTGAGTCACACGGCCTGATTCAGAACAGCGCGTGCTCCACCAGGAGCACGCTCAGCCCCACGACGAAGCTGACGAGCGTCACCGGGAGGCCCACGCGGAGGAAGCGGAGGAAGCTCATGTTGACCTTCCCGCGCGCGGCCTCGAACACGATGAGGTTGGCCACGCTTCCCACCAGCGTGAGGTTGCCCGCCAGCGTGGAGCCCAGCGCGAGCACGTGCCAGCCCAGCTCCACGTCGTGCAGCGTGGGCACCCACGTCCGCGCCAGCATGACGAAGGGCACGTTGCTGAACAGGTTGGACGCCACCAGCGTCAGCCCCGCGAAGCCCAGCGTCTCCCTAAGGGGCGGACCCGCCATGAGGGGCTCGAACAGGACGCGGATGTCCTCCGCGTAGCCGTGCTTGTTCACGCCATAGACGACCACGAACAGGCTCGCGAAGAAGAGCAGCAGCACCCAGTCCACGCGCTCCAGCGCCTCGCGTGGCTCGCGGCGCGCCAGGGCCATCACCAGGGCCGCGCCGGCCAGGGCGCTCCAGCTCATGGGCAGCCCGGCGAAGAAGGCCACGACAACCCCGGATAGCACCGTCAAGGTGAGCACCAACAGGCCCCGGTCCACGGGCGGAGGTGGAGGGTTGGGCTCGAATTGCTTCACGGGCAGGTCATGCCGGAACAGATACAGGAGTCCGGCGGCGACCACCGCTGTGGAGAGCAGGGCAGGCAGGGCCATGTACGCCGCGAAGCTGGCGTAGGACAGCCCGGAGGCGCCCTGGATGAGCATGTTCTGCGGGTTGCCGGTGAAGGTCGCCACCGAGCCGCTGTTGCTGCCCATGCACACCGCGAGCAGGTACGGAGCCGGCGGCAGGCGCGCGTCCTCCACGGTGGCCAGCACCAGGGGCGTGAGCATCAAACACACGGTGTCATTCACCAGGAACGCGGACAGCGCGGCCGAAATGAACGTCACGGCGAGCAGCAACCGCCGGGGCGTGTGCGCCCTGCGCACGGCCCACGCGCCCGCGGTGCGGAAGAAGGACGCCTGGGACATGTACGCCGCCAGCAGCATCATCCCCAGCAGGAGGACGATGGTGTCCGCGTCGATGGCGTGACGGTTCGCGTCGGCGCTGTGGTTGAAGACCTCGGCCGGAGTGACGACGCCGAAGACGACCATCAGCACGGCCCCCAGCAGCGCGCCCCCGGGGCGGTCCAGCTTCAGGTACGGAAGGCGCGCACCGGCGATGAAGACGTAGGTGAACAGGAAGATGGCGAGGGCCACGGCGCGGCACACTAGTGGAGTGCCCGCACGTCCGCCTCTGCGCGTATTGGCTGGAGCTCAAACCAATGAGGTGCGCTCCCGCGTTGTTTGCCTCGGTATACGTCTGTACAGTGCCCGGCCCATGAAGCCAGAGAAGGAACCGGGCGCTTTCGGAGGGGCCCGTCGCACGCCGTGGAACGCGCCTCGCGGGTTGGACTCCGTGCTGGAGGGGTGGCGGTCGGACCGGCAGCTCCGCTCCTGCTTCGTCCTGGATGAGGCCACCCCCGCGCGGGCGGGCGTCTTCGCGCCCATACCGGAAGAGGTGGCGCCCCAGGTGCGCGACGCGCTCGAGAAGCGGGGCATCCAGCAGCTCTTCTCGCACCAGGCGGAGGCGTACCGGCTGGCTCGGGCGGGCCAGAGCCTGGTCATCGCCACGCCCACCGCCTCCGGCAAGAGCCTTTGTTACAACCTGCCGCTGCTGGACCGCTTCGCGCGGGAGCCCCAGGCGCGGGCGCTGTACCTGTTTCCCACCAAGGCCCTGTCCAGAGATCAGGAAGAGTCCCTGCGCGCGCTGATGCGCGAGGCGGGCTTGTCCCATGGCGCCATCACCTTCGATGGTGACACGCCGGCGGATGCGCGCCGGGCCGCGCGGGAGCGCAGCGGCGTGCTGCTCACCAACCCGGACATGCTGCACACGGGCATCCTTCCGCATCACGCGAGCTGGGCGCGCCTGTTCTCCAATCTGCGCTACGTCGTCATCGACGAGCTGCACACGTACCGGGGCGTCTTCGGCTCTCACCTGGCCAACGTGCTGCGCAGGCTCCAGCGCGTGGCGCGCTTCCACGGCGCGGACCCGGTGTTCGTCGCGGCGTCGGCCACCATTGGCAATCCGGAGGCCCACGCGAGGCGGATGCTCGGGCGGGACGTGACGCTGGTGTCGGAGAGCGGGGCGCCTTCCGGCGAGCGCCGCGTCATGGTGTTCAACCCGCCCGTGGTGAACGCGGAGCTGGGCATCCGGGCCAGCTATCTCAAGACGGCGGTGCGGCTGACGGCCGACTTGGTACGCGCGGGCGTGTCGACGCTGCTCTTCGGACAGTCGCGCAACAACATCGAGGTGATGCTCAAGTACCTCCGCGACCGCTTCGTCGAGGAGAAGTTGGATCCGTCCCTCATCCAGGGCTACCGCGGTGGGTATCTACCGGGCACGCGGCGCGCCACGGAGGCGGCGCTGCGGGCGGGTGAAGTCCGCTGCGTGGTGGCCACCAACGCGCTGGAGCTGGGCATCGACATCGGCTCGCTGGACGCGGTGGTGTGCGCGGGCTACCCGGGTTCGGTGGCGGCGCTGATGCAGCGATTCGGCCGGGCAGGGCGGCGCGGTGAGGGGAGCCTGGCGCTCCTGGTGACGTCGAGCGCGCCGCTGGACCAGTACCTCGCCGGCGACCCGCGCTTCCTCGTGGGCTCGCCGGTGGAGCACGCGCGCATCGACCCGGACAACGTGGAGATCCTGGTCCAGCACCTCAAGTGCGCGTCCTTCGAATTGCCGTTCGAGGAGGGAGAGCCCTTCGGGGACGTACCGCCGGAGTCCACCACGGAGGCGCTCGGGTTCCTCGCGCAGCACGAGGTGGTGCACCCCACCGTGGGCGAGGCGGGTCGTCGCGTGTTCCACTGGTCCACGGATGCCTATCCGGCCAACCACGTGTCACTGCGCAGCGTCGGCTGGGACAACGTGGTCATCATCGAGAAGGGGACGGACCGGACGCTGGCGGAGATGGACTTCCGTTCGGCGCACACGATGCTGCACGAGCAGGCCATCTACCAACACGAGGCCGAGCAGTATCAGGTCGAGCGCTTCGACTACGAGAACCACAAGGCCTTCGTGCGGAAGGTGGCGCCGGACTACTTCACCGACGCGATGACCTACGTGCGCGTGCACGTCATCCAGGAGGACCAGGCCGCGCCCATGGGCCCGGACCTTCAGGCGGGCATGGGCGAGGTGAGCGTCATCGAGAAGGTCGTGGGGTACAAGAAGATCAAGTACCACACGCATGAGAACGTCGGTTACGGCGACGTGGCGTTGCCGGAGATGCAGATGCACACCACGGCGCTCTGGCTGACGGTGCCGGAGACGGTGGTGCGCGCCATGCGGGCGCCGCGACCGGCGGTCATCGACGCACTGCGCGGCCTGACCACGGCGCTGCGCACGGTGGCGTGCGTGGGGTTGATGATCGACCCTCGGGATATCGGCAAGACACTGGGGAGCCGGGATGACGCGGAGGGGCCGCCACGCAAGGATGGTGGCGTGGGCTTCGACCCGACGCTGTTCTTGTACGACAACGTGCCCGGCGGAGTGGGGCTGGCGGCGCGGCTGTACGACCAGCGGGACGAGCTGCTGAGCCGTGCGCGCCGACTGCTGGAGTCGTGCGCGTGCGAGGATGGCTGTCCGGCGTGTATCGGCCCTGCCGCGGGGGCGATGCCGGGACAAGCGCCCGTGGACCCGCATCCGCGCAAGCGACTGGCGCTCGAAGTGCTATCGGCGCTGGGCATCGCGGGAATGCAGTAACCGGGAGGCGCGGCCGTGGACCTCAAGCGCAAGCTGGCGCGCCTGACGAGCGTGGGCCCCGGGGGCAAGTCACCCCCGAAGCCCCCCGTGGCGGAGCCACAGGCCGAGCCCGCCGCGCGCGCTGATTCCATGCCCGCGCCTGCGGCCGAAGCGGGCGTACCCGACGCGCTCGCCGCGCAGTTGGCGAAGTTGGTTCAAGCCCGGCGCATGGAAGCGCCGTCCACGCCCGCCGGCGCGGAATCGCAGGTCGCCCGCGCGGAGGGCACGGTGGAGGCCGCGGCAGCACGCCCCGTCACGGCTTCGCCTCCAGCCGCCCCCCGAGATCCCCGCATCGACAGCCTGCGCCGGATGCTGTCGGACTGGTCGGAGCGTCAGGGTCTGGCCGCCGCGCGCCGGGGCACGCCACCGCCAGCCCCCCCTGGCCCGCTGCCCGTGGAGTCCCGTGCCACGGCCCACGGCACGGTCCACATCTCCGAGCGCATCCTCTCCCCGGAACACCACCACGGCTCCGCGCCTCTCGCCGCGGCCCTGGACGTGGAGGGCCCCCTGGTCGCCAGCCTCGCGCTGCACGCGGACCTGGCGGGCGTGGACTTCCAACGGATGCTCTTCCTGGACACGGAGACCACCGGGCTCGCGGGAGGAACGGGCACCGTGCCATTCCTCGTGGGGCTGGCATGGTTCGAGGGCCGCTCGCTCAAGGTGCACCAGCTCTTCCTGCGGCGCCTGGGAGAAGAGGCCCCCATGTTGCGCTCGCTCGCCGAGCGCATGGCCGCGTCCTCCTGCCTCGTCACCTTCAACGGCAAGAGCTTCGACTGGCCGCTCCTGCGGACGCGCTTCGTCCTCAACCGCGTCCCCGCACCCGTGGAGCTGCCCCACCTGGACCTGCTCCACTGCGCCCGCCGCGTCTTCAAGCACCGGGGCGCCGGCACGCGACTGGTCCACTTGGAAGACCAGGTCCTCGGCTTCCGGCGCGTCGACGACGTGGACGGCTCGCTGATTCCCGACCTGTACTTCCGCTACCTGCGCGGCGGAGACGGCTCGGCGCTGACGCCCGTGCTGGAGCACAACGTCAACGACCTCCTCCTCCTGGCGGCCCTGCTCGGTGAGCTGGTCCGCCGCTTCCGAGCAGGGGGCGCAGACGCCTCCGTGCCCCGGGACGCGGACCCTCGCGACCTGCTCGGCTTCGCGGGCGTGGCGCTCCGGGCCCGCGACTACGCGCGCGCCCAGGCCTTCGCTCGGGCCGCCGCGGCGGGGGACACCGGCGCCGTGGGCATCGAAGCCCTGGCCCTGGCCTCCCGGCTGTCACGCAAGGCGGGTGACGCCTCGACCGCTGCGGCGCACCTGCACCAGGCACTGAAGACCGCCCAGGGCTTCCAGGCCGCGACGCTGCACCTCCAACTCACCAAGCTGTACGAGCATGGCCTCAAGGACCTCGCGCGGGCGCTGCACCACGCGAAGCTGGCCTCGGCGGCGGAGCTGCCCGTGGACCACCACCGCCGAATCCTTCGCCTGGAGACGCGCCTGGCCCGGAGCACCCGAGCGGCCTCGCTGGACCTGGGAATGGGGAGCCCTCGCTCAGGAACCTGACGATTCTGGGCTTCCGCACCACTGGAATCGGACAGTCGATCCGGGCGGGACGCTCGCCTCATTGTCAGACAGGCACATGATTGAGGCACACGCCACGGCCGTGCGCTATGAGGGCCCCATGAAAATTACCAAGGACAGCGTCGTCTCCATCGATTTCCGCCTCCACCTCGGCGACGGCAAGGCCGTGGACGAGAGCGAGCCGGGGGAGCCGCTCGTCTATCTGCAGGGGCACGAGGAAATCGTCCCGGGCCTGGAAAAGGCGCTTGAGGGCAAGTCGCGTGGTGACACCCTCCAGGTGACGGTGGGTCCCGACGAGGGCTACGGCGACTATGACCCGGAAGGCATCGAGGAAGTCCCGAAGACGGAGTTCCCGGAGGGCCTGGAGCTGGTGGCGGGCGGCGTGCTCAGCGCCACCGACCCGGACGGGGACGAGGTGGACTTCTTCATCAAGGAAGTGAAGGCCGACTCCGTGCTGGTGGACTTCAACCACCCGCTGGCCGGCAAGACGCTGCACTTCGAGGTCACCGTGCGGGACGTCCGCGCCGCGACGGCCGAGGAGCTGGAGCACGGCCACGCCCACGGGCCCCACGACTCTCACTGATTCGGACGGGCGCCTTCGCGGGCCCCTCCTTGCTTCGACGCCGGGCGTCCCCAAGACAGGACGCCCGGCGGAAGTCCTCCGCCTAGCCGCCCAGGAAGTCGGACGTGAAGGCGAAGGCGCCCATCATGTAGGGCAGGGCGCCGCCACGGTTCGGGTGGTTCAGGTACCACGCGAAGTTCAGCAGGATCGTCGGCCGGTTGAACGACGAGCCCTCGCGCGTGTTCAGGGCGTACGCCAAGATGGGGCCGATGCGCGTGTGGCTGTTGTCCACGTTCTGCGCTCCGCCCGAGCCATTCTCGTAGCGCGGCCACACTCCGCTGAAGCGGGCCCCCAGCGTGAGCTGGGGCGTCGTCAGCATCATCAGGTCGGTGTCATTGGTGAACACCCAGCCCCGGCCGGGGATGAGCGTGTCCAGCAGCGCGTCGTAGAAGGACGCACCGTTGCCCTCGCGCAGCGCCACGTTCCAGTACTCGATGGACGCCTTGCTCCGCACCACGAACGAGCCGAAGCGCGCCTGGAGCGTGGGCTCCACCATGTAGTGGTGACCGGAGGTGCTGTACGCGGCGTCCTCCGTCAAGTCGCGCGCGTCGTCGGAGAAGTCCAGCATCGGGTTGTTGTACGACTGGAGGAACCCGAAGGTGCCGAAGTACCGGACGTACTCATAGGTCGCCCGCAGGTTGAAGATGGCCAGCGGCTGAATCTCGAAGACGGGGCCAATCTTCACCGAGGCCGGGTTGGCCTTGATGGCGAACGCGCCGTTGACGAAGTTGTCGCGCGTCAACATGGACTCGCCGTCGAACATCCGCTTCTGGAGGATGAGCCGGTTCTGGGTCTCCATGCCCAGCGGGTTCCAACGCAGGAAGTTGATGTTGGCGAAATACAGGCGGGTGTCGGGCCCCAGCGGCGGGAGCGTGGGGGCCGTGGGTGCGTCGGTGGGCTTGGGGGCTGTCTGCGGAGTCGACGGCAGGGCAGCGGCTTCGGGCTCTTCGGCGGCGGCTGGTGCGGAGAATCCCAGGCAAAGTGACAGGGAAAGCACAGACAGCGGTCGACGCAGCGTCATCGAGACACCTTCTCGGGGAGTGACGTGGGGGTGCGGTGTACAGCGGGGTCCTGCTCATCCGCGTAGCGCCGGCTGACATAGAAGCCGAAGGCCGCCGCGGTGAAGTACATGATGAGGCTGTAGATGGCCGGGGGAATGGCCATGGTCGAGTTCGCCAGCAGCGTCGGGCTGAGCGCGATGGCAATCGCAAGCATTCCGTTGTGAATGCCAATCTCCATGCCAATGGCAACCGCTTGCCGCCGGGGCAGGCGCAGCAGGATGGGCACGAAGTAGCCCACCCCGAGGCTCACCAGGTTGAAGGCCAGCGCCGCCGGGCCCACCTGGCGGAAGAAGCTGAGCGCATTCGCGCGCTCCGTGTACACGGACGCTGCAATCACCGCGACGAGGAAGAGGGTGGACAGGATGCGAATGGGCTTGTCCATGCGCTGCGCGACGGCCGCGCTGCGCGAGCGGATGAACATGCCCAGGCTCACCGGCCCCAGCACGATGAGCACCACCTGCACGATCTTCGCGAACTGCATGGGAACCGCGCGGCCCTCGTCCATGAAGTGCGCCAGCGACAGGTTGATGATGAGCGGCAGCGTGACGAGCGACAGCGCGCTGTTCACCGCCGTCAGCGTGATGTTGAGCGCCACGTCACCGCGGGCCAGGTGGCTGAAGAGGTTCGCCGTCGCGCCGCCAGGGGAGGCCGCCAGCAGCATCAGCCCCACCGCCAGCTCCGGCGGTAGACGGAAAGCGTGGGCGATGAGCAGGCACGCCACCGGCAACACCAACATCTGGCTGCCGAGGCCCACCAGGATGGCGCGCGGATAGACAATGACCCGCTTGAAGTCCGCCAGCGTCAGCGTCAGGCCAAGCCCGAGCATGATGACGGCCAGCGCCAGCGGCATGAGTACCGCCGTGAATACATTCGACTGCATTCGCCCCCCGGATGGAGTGTCCAGCGTTGAGCATTAGCGTCGCGCAAGAGGGCGGGGCGCTTCAAGCGTCTCCGCTCTCAAAGGTTGCTAAAAGTGGAGGCTACCCATGACGCCGTATGTCATTGATGCACTGCGGCGCTGCGCATGAGTCGTCTATTCTCATCGTGAACCGACACGGCTCCGCGGTCGGGCGGGACCCGGCAAGGGACCATGCACAGGGCGCCGCTTCCCGAGACACCGGTGCCCGGGTCGATTACGACAGGGGCCATGAGCCGAGTCCTGGATGAGCTGTTGGCGCTCCTTAAACTGGAGAAAATCGAGGAAAATCTGTTTCGTGGCCGGAGTCAAGACCTGGGGTTCCGCCAGCTCTTCGGCGGCCAGGTGCTGGGGCAGGCGTTGTCCGCGGGCAGCCAGACGGTGCCCGCCGGCCGGCATGTCCACTCCCTGCACGGCTACTTCCTGCGCCCGGGCGACGCGACGCTTCCAGTCGTCTACACGGTGGACCGGGTGCGGGACGGCGGCAGCATCACCACGCGCCGCGTCGTGGCCGTGCAGAAGGGCGAGCCCATCCTGACGATGATCGCCTCCTTCCACGGGGACGAAGAGGGCTTTGCCCACCAGGCGCCCATGCCGGAGGTGCCAGGCCCGGAGGCGCTGGCCTCGGAGCAGGAGCTGCTGAGCCGCGTGTCCGCCCGCATCCCGGAAGCCCTGCGGGAGAAGTTCCTGGGGGAGAAGCCGATTGAGATCCGGCCCGTGGCGCCGGAGGATCCGTTCAACCCGGAGGCGCAGGCGCCCATCAAGCACGTGTGGTTCCGGGCCAACGGCGACCTGCCGGAGGATCCGCAGGTGCATCGGTACGTGCTGGCCTACGCGTCCGACTTCAACCTCATCAGCACCGCGCTCCTGCCCCACGCGGCCAGCTTCTTCCAGCCCCGCATCCTGGGCGCCAGCCTGGACCATGCCCTGTGGTTCCACGGAGACCTGAAGGTGAGCGACTGGCTGCTGTACTCCATGGACAGCCCGTGGGCGGGCAACGCGCGCGGCCTGTCGCGCGGCAGCGTCTACACGCGTGACGGCCGGCTGGTGGCCTCGGTGGCCCAGGAAGGGCTGCTGCGCATCCGCAAGCCCACGGCCTGAGAAACGGGGACGACACCCCACACCGGCGTGTGGGGTCGAGCCCCCCGCCGCGCCCTCGGGAATCCACGAGGACTGCAACTCTCCGGAATTCCTGGTGCTTTCAGGGGTGGCACCCTCGTTGCTGAGCAATGCGGCGGCTCAGACAACAAGGACCCCCCCGTGCCGAAATCGAGAACCTGGGAGCTGTCGCGACGCAGCCTGCTGCGGGGTGCCGCGGGAGCGGCGCTTGCATTGCCCTGGCTGGAGGCCATGGCTCCCTCAACGGCACGCGCGCAAGCGTCCGGTGCGAAGCCGCCGCTGCGCTTCGTGGGCATGTTCCACTCCGCGGGCGTCGTCCCGAACCAATGGTTTCCGACGACCGAAGGCGCGAACTACGCGCTGACGCCCACGCTGTCCCCGCTGGCCCCGGTGAAGGATGACGTCCTGGTGCTGAGCGGCATGCGGCTGGGCGCGTGGGACTACTATGAGCGCACGCACGAAGGCGGCTTCTGGATGATGCTCACCGCGTCCGAGCGCATCGTCGCGGGCAGCACGGACTCCATCGATCAGGTGATCGCGCGCGCCACGTCGGCCCAGGTGCGCGTGCCGGCGCTCACGCTGAGCGTGGAGAACAACGGCTACTACAACCCCGGCTACCGCGACGCGAACGGGGATGGCTTCATCGACCCGAAGACGTCGTCCTATGACGACACGCAGGACCATTGCAGCGGCGAGGACCACTGCATGGTGACGTTTTCCCGCGGCCGGCGGCTGCCCAACGTCTACAACCCACGCGTCATCTTCGACCGGCTCTTCGGTTCGCTTCCAGCCGAAGGACCCACGGACGCGGAGCGGCGCCTCTGGATGTACCGGCGCAGCGTGCTTGACCGGATGACGGGCCAGGCGAAGGCGCTCCAGGCGAAGGTGGGCCAGGCGGACAAGCTCCGGCTGGACGAGTACCTCACGGGCATCCGCGAAATCGAGGTCGCCATCCAGAAGGCAGAGCAGGGTGCTCCGGCCGCCGCGTGCACCACGGGCGCCCGGCCCGTGGGCATCCCCATGGATGGCACGGCCTACGCCAACCTGATGTGCGACCTCATCGTGAAGTCCTTCGAGTGCGACGCCACCCGCGTCGCCACGCTGATGCTCGGCATGTGCGTCAGCCCGATGATGTTCACCGTCAACGGCCGGGCCTTCTCCCACCACGGCGATGCCTCCCACCACGGTAACGATCCGGTGAAGCTGGCGGCCAAGGTGGAGATCGACCGGTGGCAGGTGGCCCGCTTCGCGCACCTGGTGCAACGGCTGAAGGCGGTGCCGGAGGGGGAGGGCACGCTGCTCGACAACGTGGCGGTGTTCTACTCGAGCGACATCTCGCACAGTGACTGGCACAACCACTACGACATGCCGGTGCTGCTCGCGGGGCGCGCGGGCGGAGCCATCCGGCCGGGCCGGCACATGCGGGCACAAGGCAAGCGGTGTGGAGACGTGCTGCTCTCCATCCTCCAGGCCTTCGAGATTCCACGAGGCACCTTCGGACCGCTGGCACAGGGACCGCTCGCCGGGCTGGCGTGAGGGGAGACCGCACATGAAGACCCGCTCACTGCTCTTCGGCATCCCGTTGCTGCTCACCGCGTGCTCGGACGAACTGCCCGTCGCGCGCACCCAGGACCCCAAGCCCGTCGTCGCCGCGCAGAACTGCTCGGATGGCGCGCATTCGCTGCGCCGGCTGAACCGCGCGGAGTACGACAACACCGTGCGCGATCTGCTTGGCGAGACGGGCCGGCCCGCGACGACCTTCCCGGCGGACCCCACGGGCCACGGCTTCGACAACGAGGCCAGCCTGCTGGGCATGTCCCCCGCGCTGGTGGAGGCCTATGAGGCCACCGCGGGCCGTCTCATCGACCAGGCCTGGGCCCGGGACGGCGCCGCCAGCGCCGGAGGTGGCACCGTTCGCATCGAGGCCGAGTCCGCCAGCGCCACCACCGGAGCCAGCGAGCAGAACGGCACCGTGTGGAACCTGTGGTCCAACGGCGACCTCTCCGCCACCTTCACCTTCGCGCAGGCCGGCGAGTACCAGCTCTCCGTGCGCGCGTGGGGCACGCAGGCGCCGCCGGACCCGGTGCGGATGCAGTGGCTGCTGGATGGCGTCGTGGTGGCGTCGCTCGACGTGCCGGCCACCACGCCCACGGTGTACACGCAGCCGGTGCGGGTGGACTCGCCGGGGCAGAAGCGCTTCACCGTGCGCTTCACCAACGACACCTACGACCCGGCCACGTCCACGGACCGCAACCTCCTGCTGGATTGGATGGAGGTCCGCTCGCCCGCGCCCACGTCGGTGGCCACCCAGCGCCACCTGCGAGTGTGCGAACCGGCCACCACCGGGGAAGAAGCCTGTGCCCGGCAGATGGTGGAGTCGCTCGCGAACCGCGCCTGGCGGCGTCCCGCGAAGCCGGACGAGGTCGCGGAGTTGATGAGCGTCTACACGCTCGTGCGGGAGTCGGGGGACGGCTTCGAGCTGGCGGCGAAGTTCGCGCTCCGTTCGGTGCTGCTGTCGCCGCACTTCCTCTTCCAGGTCGTGGAGACGCAGGCGCCAGGGACGGGCAAGAGCGAGCTGTCCGCGCGCGAGCTTGCATCGCGCCTGTCGTACTTCCTCTGGAGCAGCCAGCCCGACGCGGAGCTGACGTCACTGGCGGACGCAGGCCGGTTGGCCGACCCCGAGGTACTGGAGGCGCAGGTGCGCCGGATGCTGAAGGACCCGCGGTCCGAAGCGCTGGTGCAGAACTTCGCCGGCCAGTGGCTGGGCCTGCGGAAGGTGGACGGCATCACCGCGGACCCGGCGCTGTTCCCCGGCATGGATTCCGAGCTCAAGCGCGCCATGCGCGAGGAAGGGGAGAGCTTCTTCCGCGCCTTCCTCAACGAGGACCGCAGCGCGCTGGAGTTGCTGGACGCGGACTTCACCTACGTCAACGACCGGCTCGCGGACTACTACGGCCTGCCTCGCCCGGGCTCCACCTCCGTCACGCGCGTGAGCACGGGCGACGGACGGCGCGGCGGTGTGCTGGGCCAGGCAGGTGTGCTGGCGCAGGCGTCGCTGGCCACGCGCACCTCGCCGGTGCTTCGCGGCAAGTGGGTGCTGGGCAAGCTGCTGTGCCAGGAGCCTCCTCCTCCGCCTCCGGGTGTGGAGGCGCTGCCCACGCAGGTGCCGCCGGGCTCCACGCTGCGGCAGATCACCGAGCTGCATCGCGCGAACCCCGCCTGCGCGGGCTGCCACGACACGCTGGACCCCATCGGTTTCAGCCTGGAGAACTACGACGCGGCCGGGGCCTGGCGGGAGACGGACAACGGCTCGCCGGTGGACGCCACGGGCAACTTCAAGGGCGTGTCGTTCCAGGGACCGCGTGAGCTGGCGACCATCCTCAAGGGCGACCCGGCCTTCGCGACGTGCATGACGCGGCAGGCGCTGGCCTATGGCTTGGGCCGCGCGCTGACGGACGAGGACGAGGCCACCGTGCGCTACGTGGACACGCGCTTCTCGGCGGGTGGACACCGGCTCCCCGAGCTGCTGGTGGCCGTGGCGCTCAGCGACAGTTTCCGCAACCGCTGCCCGGTACCGGCCGCGGAGTAGAACGGCGCACGGGCCGTGAATACGGCGCTCGGACGGCCGTCGGGAGCAAGCGGGCATCCTCCGCTTGCTCCCGAAAGGTATTTCGATGCGTACCCGTCTCTGGCCCGCTGTCATTGCCCTGCTCGCACTGGGAAGCAGCGCCTGTGTCATGGCGCCCCTTCAGCCCGGGTACACCGAGTGCGGGGATTTCATGGGCGATGACCCCTGCCAGCCGGGGCAGTACTGCGCGGACGCCACGCTCAGCTATTGCGAGCCCGGCTGTACCAGCGACGTGAACTGCGCCTCCAACCAGGAGTGTGTGAAGGAGTACAGAGAGCAGGTGGGGACCTGCCTCAACATCTGCACGTCGTGCGCATACGATTGAGCCGGCGGGCAGGGCGCCCGCGGCTTTGGAGGTGACGTCGATGCGCGCGGTGGTGTTCCAGCACGAGGAGCACGAAGGGCCCGGCCTGCTGGGGCCGGTGTTGCAAGCGGCGGGCTTCACGCTGGTGAACCGCTTCCGCACCGTGCGCCGGGAGGACGTGGACGCGGAACTGCTGGTCGTCATGGGCGGTCGCATGGCCGTCTACGAATCCGAGCAGCATCCCTTCCTGCGGCAGGAGTTGGGCATCCTCATGGAGCGGCTCGCCTATGAGCGCCCGTGCCTGGGCTTCTGCCTGGGCGCCCAGATGCTCGCTGCAGCGGCGGGCGCGGACGTGTTCCCCGGGAAGAATGGCTTCGAGGTGGGCGTGGGCCCGGTGCGATGGACGCCGGAGGCGCAGAAGGACCCCGTGCTGTCCGGGGCCCGTCCGCGCACGGTGGTGGCGCACTGGCACGGTGATTCCTATGCGCCCGTCCCGGACGCCACGTTGCTGGCGTCCACGGACCGGTACACCCAGCAGGCCTTCCGGTTGGGCACGTCCTACGGCTTCCAGTTCCACCTGGAGCTGACCGCCAGCGAGCTGGGGCGATGGATTGACATCGAGGCGGACAGCCTCCAGCAACGCGGAAAGAACCTCCAGGAGCTGAAGGCGCAGTTGCCCAAGCTCAAGGCGGCCGAGGCCGACAACACGGAGGTGCTGCACCGCCTCGCGCACCACTTCGCGCGCGTGGCGGCGGGCCGCTGACGTGCTCGATGGCTTGGACTAACGGAGCCCCTTGGGGCGGCGGGCCGCGCTCGCGGACGGTGACGCCACCTGGGAGGAGATGTCCGCGTCGCTGCCGTCGCCCCCTGGGACACCGTCCGCGCCGTACGACAGGATGACAGGGTTGCCGCCCTCATTCATGTACACGTAGTCGCGGTTCCACGGGTCCTGGGGCAGTCGCTCCAGCGAGCGCGCCTGGAGGAGTTCTTCCAGGCCGGCCTGGGTCTCCGGGAAGCTGCCGGTCTTCATGTAGTGGAGCTTGAGCCCCGTCTCCAATGTCTTGATGTCCAGGGCGGCGGTCTTCTGCTTGGCCTCCTCCAGGTTCGACATCACGGAGACGCCCACCGCCGCGGCGATGAGTCCGAGGATGGTGATGACGACCATGATTTCAATCAGCGTAAATCCGCGAACGTGACGACGCCGAGCGTTCAGCTTCTGCTGGGTTGGATTCATCTTTGAGTTGTGACCTCGTGTGACGTTGTGTCTGGCGCGTGCGTGCCCGACGTGTCGCCATGTCTGCCGGTGCAAGGGCGTTGCACATGCCGCGGGTTGCGTGCGCCTGGAGCAGGACTTCGACGCCAGGCGCGGACGTTCGTCAGTGCAGTCGCCGTGCCTGACCGGGCGCGCCCTGTCCCCGTTTGCGCAGCGTGAGCGACTGTCGCTTTCCACCCGCGGAGTGCCACTCCTGCGCAGGTGGATGCGGGTACGCATGACTCTCACCCTCCGGATTCGGCGCGGATGGACCGCGCACTCAACGGAGGCCGTCATGAAGCCCCATCTCCCACTGCTCATGCTCCTGGGCGCCGCAGGTTGTGGCACCGAAGTCGAGGATGCTGACTTCACGAGTCAGGAGTCCGCCCTGAGTCAGAAGTGGGAGTTGTGCGGGAAGGAGGCCGTTCGATTGGCGGACATCCACCCTGGCCCCGTGGGGTCCAATCCGGCCGATCTGATCCACGGCGACCGAGTCCTCTTCTTCACGGCGGACGACGGGACACATGGACGCGAGTTGTGGCGAAGCAGCGGAACGGAAGGAAGCGGCACGTCGCTGGTGAAGGACATCTACCCAGGGCTGGCGGGGTCGGAGATCTCGAATCTCACTCGGGTGGGGAACCGGGTGTTCTTCGCCGCGGATGACGGCGTCCACGGCTACGAGTTGTGGGTGACCGACGGGACGTCGGCCGGCACGTACCTGGTGAAGGACATCTACCCGGGGCCGGAGGATGGGATTCGCCGTCCGGACCCCTTCTACTGGATAAACGATCCCATGCTGGTTGAGTTCGGTGGTGTCCTGTACTTCGGCGCGAACGACGGCGTGCACGGATACGAGCTGTGGCGCAGTGATGGAACAGACGCGGGGACGTACCTCGTCGAGGACATCGAGCCCGGACCCGCTAACTCCTTCCCGCGAAGGCTCGTTCGCGTGGGTAACGAGGCCTTCTATTTCGTCGCGTCCAAGCGGGGCCCCTGGAGCGATGAGATTCATCTCTGGCGTAGCACCGGAGTGCCAGGGGCCATTCCCGTCCTCAGCCTGGTAGGAGATAACGTCATCTTCGACTTGCTGGCTGTGAAGTCGCGCCTCTATTTCCTCGTGGATAACGACGAGGGCGAAGCCAGCTTGTGGAAGACGGATGGGGCCGCCTCGAACACGCACGAGCTGCGGTACTTCTACGGAGAGTATCCGCACGACCTGGTCGCACTGGGCTCGCGTGTCGTCTTCAGCGCCGGGGCAGGTGAGCCAGAGGGTGAGGAGCTCTGGAGCAGCAACGGCTCGACCTCAAGCACGAAGCTGGTGAAGGACATCTGGCCAGGGCCCATGAGCTCCTCACCGAGCTCTCTGGCGGTTCTGAAGTCGCGAGTCTTCTTCGCCGCGAATGATGGCTCCGGAGAGGGACGTGAACTCTGGGTGAGCAACGGTACCGGTTCGGGGACCAGGCTCTTCAAGGCTCTGGCGCCCGGTGGTGGCTCATCGGATCCCGAAGCGCTGGCCTCCATTGAAGGCACGCTGTTCTTCTCCGCGAGCGATGGGGTGCATGGACACGAGCCCTGGGTGAGCGATGGCACCCGTTCGGGCACGAAGGCGCTGCGAGGTCTGGCGCACGGGAGCGCTTCCTCGTCGCCGCGCGACTTCGTGCGCTCAGGCTGGGACGTGTTCTTCTCGGCGGATGACGGGAAGACTGGACGCGAGCTGTGGGCCTTGCCGTTCCGTCCGAAGGGGGAGTGCAAGCAGCACCACGCCTACTGAGCTTCGGCGCCCACGCCCAGCCCCTTTTGGTAACAACGATTCCAAGGGGTTGGGTTCCCCGGATGGGTGGAGGTCGAAGGATCAGACCCTCGTGCGTTAATAAGGTGTCAGTTGAAACCTGCCGCGGGGACAGGTCTCGACGAGGGGGAACATGGCGCCGACGTACGACGCGCTGGTCATTGGCACCGGCTTTGGGGGAGCGGTGGCGGCTTGCCGGCTGGCACAGGCGGGCTTGACCGTGCGCGTCCTGGAGCGGGGCCTGCGCTACCAGAAGGGGAGCTTTCCCCGCGACTGGAGCAACCCGCTCAACGGCTGGCTGTGGCGGTACGACCAGGGCCTCTTCGACGTGAAGCTGCTGCCGGGGATGAGCATTGTCCAGGCCGCGGGCTACGGCGGCGGCTCGCTCATCTACGCCAACGTCCACCTGCGCCCGCCCGCGGAGACCTTCGACGCCGACTGGCCGGAGGGCTACAGCCGCGCCGCGTTGGATCCGTACTACGACCTGGTCGCGTACATGCTGGACCTCCAGCCCATCACCGCGTCCGCACGTGGCCTGCCCACCAAGGCGAAGCGGATGCGGGAGGTCGCGCGCAAACTCGGCCGCGAGCAGCAGTTCTTCTACCCGGACCTTGCCGTGCGCTTCGCCCCCGCCGGCGAGCCGATGCCCAACAAGTTCGGCGTCGCCCAGGAGGGCTGCAACTACTGCGGCGAATGCGACATCGGATGCAACGTCCGCGCGAAGAACACGCTGGACCTGAACTACCTGGCCGTCGCTGAACAGCAGGGCGCGGAGATGACCACCCAGGCGGAGGCCACGCGCATCGAGCCGCTGTCTCCCATGGGCTATCGCGTCACCTATACCGACCATGCCGCGGGCGGCGCCGAGCGCACCGTGGAGGCCCGCCGCGTGTTCCTGTGCGCCGGCACGGTGAACACCACGGAGCTGCTGCTGCGCTGCCGCGACCAGTGGGGAACGCTCCCGCGCATCAGCGACCGGCTGGGGTGCCGCTATTCGGCCAACGGCGACTTCCTGGCCTTCGCCTTCGAGACGCGCGAGGTGTGGGACCCGTCCGAGGGCCCCACCATCACCACCAGTCTGGTGGTGGACCAGGGGCAGGGCGCGGACAAGACGTGGTTCCTCTTCCAGGAGGGCGGGCACCCCGGGAAGGCGGCGGGGCTGCTTCAGGTGCTGGACATGGGCCGGGACTTCCGTGTCCCCGCGGACCTGCTCCAGAAGCAACTCGTCCGCGCCCTGCGCCGGCGCTCCCAGCCTGAAACCGTCATGGGCAAGGAGCGCGGGCGTTTCCAGGCCGTGTTCCTGGCCATGGGGAGGGATCGCGCCAACGGGCGGCTCGCGCTGCGGCCTTTGACTCGGGACATGGAGGTGCGCTGGGACGTGCCTTCCAACCTGCCGCTGTACCGGACGCAGGAGCAGATCTGCCAGGACATCGCTCGGGCGCTCGGGGCGCGCGCCGTCTTCAACCCCCTGTGGGATCGGCTTCACATCCCCGTGTCAGTCCACAACCTGGGCGGCTGCACCATGGCGGAGGAGCCGGCCTACGGTGTGCTGAACCCGGACGGTGAGGTGCACGGCCACCCTGGGCTGTACGTGCTGGATGGCGCCGCGCTGCCCGCGAGCACCGGGGTGAACCCTTCATCCACCATCGCCGCGGTGGCGGAGCGCAACGTCGAGGCCGCCATCCGGCAGGTGCTGGGGAACCCCACCTGGACCGCACCTGAGCGGGCCGGAACGGCTTCGGGCCGGGCGTCGGCGGAACCGTTCCGCGCGTCGATGCGGATGAGCACGAGTGTGGCACCCACGCGGGTGGTGCCAAGAGAGGATCCGATGCGGAGCGTGGTGATTCCAGAGGGAGGCACAGTGCTGTCGCCAACGCCCGTGGTGGGGCTGCGCTTCACCGAGCGGATGCGCGGCTTCATCAACCACGGCCACCTGCCGGACACGGATTACGCGGGCGCCGAGGAGGAGGGCAAGTCAGAGGGCAGGGTGGCCGAGTTCATCCTCACCATCACCTTGCCCAATCTGGACCGCTTCCTCGCGGAGAAGGCCCATTCAGGCATCGCGCAAGGCACCGTCCACGTCCACGGCCTCACACCTCCTGGCGGAGCGAAGGTGGACCACGGCGTCTTCAACCTCTTCGTGGACACGGACAGCTACTACGAGCGTCGGATGCTCTACCTGCTGCCCTTCACCGGCATGGACGGCCAGCAGTACCTGCTGGATGGCTACAAGCATGTCCGGGACGACGACGGCTTCGACATGTGGTCCGACACGTCCACGCTCTACACCGTCATTCGCCGGGGCAGCGACCGGCACGCGCCCGTGGTCGCCAGCGGCATCATCCGTCTGGGCATGCCGGACTTCCTGCAGCAGCTCACGACCTTCGCCGTGCTGGGAACGACGTCACCGCTGGCGAAGGCCCAGGCCCTGAAGCGTTTTGGCAGCATGTTCATGGGCAACCTCTGGGACGTCTTCGCGCGAACCAAGCTGGAATAAGAGAGGCGCATCGTGGCGAAGGCATCGCGGTACGACGTGGTCGTCGTGGGCTCCGGCTTTGGGGGCTCCATCAGCGCGCTGCGCCTGGCCCAGGCAGGCAAGTCCGTGCTGGTCCTGGAGCGCGGCAAACGTTACCGGCCCGGTGACTTTCCCCGGGACGTGACGCGAACGGACGAGGTGCTCTGGCGCCATGCCACGCGGCGCAAGGCGCAGGGCCTCTATGACGTGCGCTTCCTGTCCGGCATCGGCACGGTGACGGCCAGCGGCGTCGGCGGCGGCTCGCTCATCTACGCCAACGTCCACGTGCGGCCGGACGCCGAGGTGTTCGAGGACCCGCGCTGGCCCCGGACGTACCGCCGGGACTCGCTGGAGCCTTACTTCGACAAGGTGGCGCGGGAGCTGCGGTTGAATCCGGTGCCGCCCTCGATTCCGCTGCGCAAGCGTGACCTCTTCCAGCGCGCGGCCCGGGGCATGGGGCGCGAGACATTCGACCCGCCCGTGGCCGTGGCCTTCTCGGAGCCGCCGGGACCGGGCCGGCGCGTGTGCCAGCTCTGCGCCGAGTGCGAGTTCGGCTGCCAGCACGGCGCGAAGAACACCATGGACCTGACGTACCTGGCGCGGGCGGAGGCGCTGGGGGCGCTGGTCCTGGCCCGCACGCTCGTCTCCCACGTGGAGCCGGTGCGGGATGGGTACCGCGTGCACTGCCAGGACCTGGTGTCGGGGGCGCGGCACACCGTGGAGAGCTCGCGGGTGGTGTTGGCCGCGGGGACGCTGGGCACGGTGGAGATATTGCTGCGCAGCCGGGACGTCGCGCGGACGCTGCCTCGGGTGAGCCGGCGGCTGGGCCATGGCTATTCGGGCAACGGGGACTTCCTGGCGTCGATGCAGGGCGCGCGCGAGGACATCCAGCCCTGGGTGGGCCCCGACGTGTCCACCGTGATGCGCTTCACCGACCGGCAGCCGCGCTTCACGCTGGTGACGGCCACGTTCAACCAGCCCGCCACGGAGGTCCTCGCGGGCCTGGGGCAGCCGAACCTCGGACGGCTCCAGGGCCTGGGGGCGCCGCTGTGGACCTGCCTGGGCCCAGCCGT
This sequence comes from Myxococcus sp. CA005, assembly GCF_006518205.1. Taxonomy (NCBI): domain Bacteria; kingdom Pseudomonadati; phylum Myxococcota; class Myxococcia; order Myxococcales; family Myxococcaceae; genus Myxococcus; species Myxococcus sp. CA005. Next base: position 35,804 of record NZ_SRLV01000052.1, read on the forward strand.
TCACGCGGCGCTCAAGAAGGGGCTGATGAGCCGGCCCCTGCGTGCCGACGTGGATGCGGCCCGCACGTCCAACCTGTTTGGCATCGGCCAGGACAACGCCAACGGCCGGATGCACCTCGATGACGGGCAGCTCGACGTGTCGTGGGACTTCGCCGGGGAGAACGCGGAGTTGGTGCGGCGGATGACGGACGCGATGCGGGACCTGGCGGCCCAGTACGGTGCCAGCTTCGCGCCGCTGATCACCTGGCAGCTCTTCAAGCGGCCTTTCACGGTGCATTCGCTTGGCGGTGCCCATCTGGCGGAAGCTCCCGAGCGCGGCGTGGTGTCCACCGAGGGAGAGGTCTTCCACTATCCCGGGCTGCACGTGGCGGACGGCTCCGTCATCCCGACAGCCATCGGCTTCCACCCCGTGATGACCATCAGCGCGGTGGCCGAGCGCATCGCCGAGGCCGTGGTGCACGGATTCTCATCCCATTCGAGGAGCGCTTCATGAACACGCTTCCCTCCGCCGAAAGGCACGACTTTCCCGCGGGCGACGGCGTGCCGTTGCAGCTCACGCGTTACCAGGGCGGCGCGAAGGGGCCTGTCCTCCTCGTCCATGGCGCGGGGGTGTGGAGCGGCATGTTCATGCTTCCCACGGTGCGGGAGAACTTCGTGCAGCACCTGGTGCGCCACGGCTACGACACCTGGCTTCTGGACTGGCGCGCCAGCGTGGAGCTGCCGCTGCGGCAGTTCACGCTGGATGAGGCCGCCCGCCACGACATGCCCGCCGCCGTCCGACTGGTCCGCGAGCACAGCGGCGCGGACTCCGTGCAGGCGGTGGTGCACTGCGCGGGCTCGGCGACGTTCTTCATGGCGATGGCGGCGGGGCTGCTTCCGGACGTCCAGAGCGTGGTCGCCTCGCAGGTGGCGCTGCATCACATCGTCCCGCCTTCAACGCAGCTCAAGGCGATGCTGCGGTTGCCGGACGTGCTGGACATCACCCGCGACTACCTGACGCCGGACGAGGACCCGAGCAGCCCCTTGTTCCAGGCCGCCTTCGGCGCCTTCGTGGACCTGTGGCGTCATGAATGCGACAGCACCGTCTGCCGCCGTCTGACGTTCATGTACGGGCAGCTCTTCCGGCACGCGCGCATCAATCGGGAGACGCATGACCGGCTCGACGAGCAGTTCGGCCCTTGCAACATGCTGACGTTCCGTCATCTGGCGCAGATGGCCCGCTCGGGCTACGCGGTGGGCTTCGACCATGGCCGGGAGGAGAACCTCCGGCGCTATGGCCGTGAGCGGCCGCCGTCGTACCTGCGCGCGGAGCACCTCAAGCGTCCCATCACCTTCGTGTCCGGAGAGCAGAATGGCACGTACATGCCCGCGTCCACGGAGCTCACCTACGAGTGGCTGCGCGAAGAGAACGGTGCGTCGTATTACCGGCGGAAGGTTCTGGCGGGGTACGGCCACCTGGACACCTTCATGGGAAGCACTGCGTCGCAGGATACGTATCCGGTGATACGCGACGCGCTGGAGGCCATGGCCTGAGCGGATACGGCGCCCTGCGCACTCGCGCCGCTACGCGCCTTCGGCCACCGCGGGCGGTGCCTCGCCCGGTGCATCCGAGACAGACGTCTCATCCCATCCGATGTAGCGCACGCCCTCCAGGGGCTCGGGCGCGTGGAACTCCAGGGCGCCCACGGTGGACGTGAGCCGTCCGTCCGGTCTCCACGCCGCGAAGGGATGGGGGCGGGTGAAGCGCTCCAGCTCACAGGTGGCCACGTCGCTCTGGGCCACGTGGACGTCCCAGCCCGTCGGGTCCCGGTAGACGTAGCCCACCAGTGTCTTGGGATCGCACCACGCGCGGCCCTTCACGGCCACGGTGGCCGAGCGGGCCTGGAAGCACAACTCACCCGGCCGAGGCGATTGCAGGCGTGTGAGCAGCATGTCCGGGGCCTCGTGGAACCGGTGTTCCCGCCGCGCGGTGCGCAGGTAGATGGGCGACAGCCGGGGACTGAGCGGATGCTGGCGGGAGCGCACGGACAGCACCTCCAGGCGGGCCTCCAGGTCCTCCTGGAAGCGTGGCACGTAGAGCCACGTCAGCTCCTCCAGCCGACGGTGTCCCCACAGGTGTTTCTGGAGCCCCGGTGCGCCCTGGACGTCATATCGGCGCCCGTCCACGGTGACGGCGCCGGTGAAGGCGATGTCGTCATGGGCATGGGCCACGTGCGTCGTGAGTGGAAGCAGGTCGGCGCCCCGAGGAGCGCGTCGCACCGCCTCCGCAGTCTCCGGCGTGTAGCGCAAATCCCATTCGATGGAATGGCCTCCCGAGGCGACGCGGCCATGGCACCGGCCCGGCGCGAGCTTCGCGTCACCAATCCGGATGCCGAAGCGGCCCGGGGCCTCGATGGAGAAGCGGGAGAGGGGATGGATGGCCTTCAGCCCCAACGCGGGCGTGGCGGTGGCGCAGTCGAAGGCCGCCGCCCACAGCAGGGCGCGAGGCTCACCGGGTGCTCCCGGCGCGGGGGTAAAAATCGTGTAGCGGAACCACCAGGCGCGCTCGCCCCCAGGGTCGAGCACACACAGGAACCAGATTTCGAAGAAGCCTTGCTGCCCCTTCCAGCGCGGAAGATTGGCGCGCTCGCTCGACGGCATATCGTCCCCCCTCACCAACGGCGCCGGAGCGCCATCGCGGGACTACCGTCGCAGAGGGGCGGCTCCCAGGGCAAGCCGCCTCAGCGGCCCGAGTCCTTCCAGGAGACGCGGTACGTGACGCAGTGTTCGTCGAAGGCGCGGACATCCACCGACGCGGCCACGCCACCGGCGGCCCGGGACATGGCGAGCATGACGCCCTGCTTGAAGTAGCGCAGCATCCCGGGCTCGTTGAGCCAGACCTCGGCCTCCGTCGGGCCCGTCTCCGTGATGCGGACCTCGGTGTAGTTGTTGCTCGTCCGGAATCCGTGCTGTGCCTTCGACAGCATCCGCCAGGGCCCCAGCAGCTTCATCACCCCGAGCAGGGCGCGGCCCATCAGCGTGTCGCGGTAACCGTCAATCATCCGCTCGCCGAGCATCCGCCACGCCACCTCGTCGGGCTCCTGGGGGTGCAGCGCCTTCGCTGTCAGCGTGACGCAGCGAATCCACGCCTCCAGGGAGTAGGCGGGGAGGAGTGGCCGGTCCAGGTCCAGTCCCTCGCTTCGCAACTGCTCCTTGAGCAGAGGCGTCACCCGCCCGGAGAGCCCCCGGACGAAGAGCCCTTCCACGATGGGCGGGAAGACGAGTCGTTCGGCCATGAAGTGCATTCCAGCCCGGGCTGTACCGGCTGGGTCAAGCCAGGCCCCTGACGTTCTGTGCGGCTCTGACATACGTGGTTTGCGCACCTATCACAGTGCCGGTCCGCCGGGGATGCGCACCGAGGCCTACGCGGAAGGTTGTCCCGCCGGGCGCTTCGCGTAGCGTTCCGCCAGGAGCGAGCACACGAGGAGCTGGGCCTGGTGATAGAACATCAACGGTAGGACGATGAGCCCCAGTGCGGGATTGGCGCCGAAGAGCAGCCGCGCCATGGGCACCCCTGAGGCCAGTGTCTTCTTCGACCCACAGAAGACCACCGTGATTTCGTCCTCCTTGGAGAAACCCAGCGCCCGAGCCGTCCGCGTGGTCAGCATCAGCACGATGGCCAGGATGAGCACCGCGCCCGCGAAGGCAATGCCGAGCACCGCCGCGCCGTAGTCGGAGAACAGGCCCGAGGCGATCGAGTCACAAAACGACGAATAGACGAGGACCAGGATCACCACCCGGTCGAAGGCATTCGTGTAAGGCCGGTAGCGGGCGAACCAGCCGCCCACCAGCGGGCGCAGCAATTGCCCCAGTGCCAGGGGGAGCAGCAGGAGGGCCGATAGCTTGAGGATGGCCTGGCCCATGGACAGGGAGTGCCCGGTGGCGCTGGCGAACAGGCCGATGATGAGCGGCGTCAACACGATGCCCAGCAGGCTGGACAGGCTGGCGTTGAAGATGGCGGCGGGCACGTTGCCTCGGGCGACGCCTGTCATCGCGACCGAGGAGGAGATGGTCGACGGCACCGCGCAGAGATAGAGCAGCCCCAGCGACAGGTCCGCTGGCATCCAGCGGCCCACCAACACGTCGCCCAGCCACCACAGCAGCGGAAACACCACGAATGTGAAGGCCTGGACCACCACGTGGACGCGCCACGTCACCACGCCCGCGCGGAGCTGAGCCGCGGGCAGGCCCAGGCCGTGGAGCAGGAACACCGCGAAGATGCCCACGTCGGCGACGACGTCCGCGTGCATCGGTCCGCCCGACGTACCGAACTCCGGGAAGAGCGCGGCCAGGATGACGGCCGCGAACATCCCCGGCAGGAACCAGTCCCGGGCAAGTCGTTTCACGAGACGAAGGGGCATGCTTGCCCCCCCTTACTCCGGGCATCGGCGGACCTCCACCGCGGAGTGCGCGGGGCGGGCTCGTGGAGACATTGCCGGCGCCGGCGCCATGTTTGACCATTCCGATATGAACATGAAGCCGCATTCATGTCGGTGCCCGCTGGTCACGGGTGTGGCTCACGGAATCGGCCTCGCGGTGACGGGAATCCCCACGGCGTAGGGAGTGCGGGCGCCAGCGGCCTGCTAGACGTGCCCAGGACAGTCTGCACGCCAGCACGCCTGGCCGGCTGCTTGCGGCGACGCGCGACTGCGTTACCTGAAATACATGACCGAAGTGAACGCAACCTCGCGTGACTACACGCTTCCCGAGGGGTGCCCCGTCTGCGCGGCGGACCTGCCCGTGCGCGTCACCGCCGCCGGTCCCAGCGCCGTGTGCCGCCATTGTGGCTGGCTGGGCCGTCCCCTCATCACCGTGACCCATCGCGGCCTGCGCGTCAGCTACGACGGCGCGCAGGCTTGAGCATCGCGGGACATCAACTCGCGGGCGTCGCTGGAGGCTCCTTCGTCCTCGCGAAGGACTCCAGGCGGTCCACCCGCCGCAGTTCGGGAAAGGCCCACGCCCAGAGCGCGACCACCGCCAGCGTGCCCACCGCGCCCGCGACCACCGCGGGTACGGCGCCCAAGTACTCGGCGAACCCGCCCGCTCGGAACTCGCCCAGTTCGTTGGAGGCGCCAATGGCCATCATGTTCACCGCGCCCACGCGGCCGCGCATGTCGTCCGGGGTGGCCATCAGCTCCAGCGTGTGGCGGACCACGACGCTGATCATGTCCGCGGCGCCTGCTATCGCCAGCGCCGCCAGCGACAGGGGCAACGAGCGGCTCATCCCGAAGACGAGCGTGGCCGCGCCGAAGATGGCGACCGCGATGAACATCTTCCGGCCGGTGTTGCCGCCCATGGGCCGCATGGCCAGGAAGACGGCCACCACCGCGGCGCCGAACGCGGGCGCACAGCGCAGCAGCCCCAGGCCCCATGGCCCCGTGTGCAGGATGTCCCGCGCATAGATGGGCAGGAGCGCCACCGCGCCACCGAAGAGCACGGCGAACAGGTCCAGGGTGATGCTGCCCAGCAGCAGGCGCTGCCGTCGAACGAATCCGAGTCCCGCGACCAGGGTCGACAGGGAGAGGGGCTCGGCGGACGCGCGCCCGGTCCGCACCTTGAGGATGAGAATCCAGATGACGGAGAGGGCGCACAACGTGGCGGAGGCCGTGTAGGCCCCCGCGGCGCCGATCCAGCCATAAAGGATGCCGCCCACGGCCGGGCCGCCAATGGTGGCCACCTGCCACGTGGTGGAGTTGATGGCCACGGCGCGGGTCAGGTGCTCGGGCGGCACCAGATGCGGAGTGAGCGCGGAGCCCGCCGGGGCATGGAACGCGCGCGCCGCGCCGAAGAGCACCAGGACGCCATAGACGAATCGCACGTCGCGGATATGGCCCAAGGTGAAGGCGAGCAGCAGCAGGCTGCAGACCAGCATCACCGTCTGACACACCGCCAGGATGGTCCGCCGGTCCACGCGGTCCGCCACCTGACCGCCCACCAGACACAGCGACAGGAACGGCAGGAACTGCGCCAGACCCGTGTATCCGAGCGCGAGCGCGCTGCCCGTGAGCTCGTAGACCTGCCAGCCAATGGCCACCGACTCAATCTGGACGGCCAGCACCGCGCACAGGCGCGCCAGCAGATAGAAGCGGAAGTCTCGATGTTGGAAGATGGAGAGCCCGGAAGCCGCAGCCTGATGAGTCATGCTGGCGGCGCTGTAATCCACGGGCCCGTCGCGCGCCACCGTCTGACTGTGTCGCCTCCCAAGGCGGCAGGGGCATGGGTACGCCAAGGTCGCCGTGATACCTTCCTTTCCCGATGAACAAGGACGCGAAGGACGGGGTGAACCAGGTCTCCACACCACGCTCGGCTTCACGCCTCTTGGGACGCGTCATCGCCGTGATGCTGCTGACGGTCCTGGGCGGCTGCCGCAAGTCCGATGCGGAGCGAGCCGCACAGGAGCGGGAGGAAATCGAAGCGCGCATTCGCGACGCCTACTCGCTGGTCCCGTACCGGGCGCTCAAGCTGACGATGCGCGCGGAAGGTCAGCCGAACGCTCCCGCAGAGATCGCCGCGCTCTGGCAGACGCTGGCGGACACGCGGGATCTGCCGGCGAAGGCTGCCTCCGAGGAAGAAGCGCTCCGTGTGGCGAAGGCGTACCTGGACCTGGGCGTCGCGTTCTACAAGGCCAAGAAAACACTGGAGCAGCGTGACGAAGACGAGTTCCCCCTCCTGTGGAACCGCTTTCAGCCGGACCAGCAGCCTCCGCTGCCGGGCTACGACGCGGGCCAGGAGCACGCGTTCCTCTCCGCGCTATGGTTCGTGCTGGATGCGGCGGACTCGGGCAACCGTGTCCCCGCGACCGACCTGGTGCTCTATGAGCTGTCGCGCGCCACGCTTCAGCCCGCGTGGCCGCCAGGGCTTCGCGTGTCGGTTCGCGGCAGCCGGGGAATGGCCTTCTGCGGCGCGGGCTATCACTACGCGGCCGAGGAGGAGCTGAATGCGTTCCTGTCCGAAGCCGAGGCGATGCCCGCCAGCGACTTTCCAGCGATGCGGGAGGCCGCGCCGGCACAGGTTCGCGAGACGCTGCTCGCCACGGGCTACTTCCTGCGGGCCTGGAACCGCATGGGTCTCAAGCGCGAGCGTGCGGCGGAGGACGACCTCGAGCGGGGCCTGGGCTCCCTGGAGAAGCTTGGCATCGAGAATGAGCTGACGTGGTGGGGCTGGGCCTTCATCCACTTCCGCCGGGAGCGCTACGACGAATCCGCGCGCTACCTCGACACCCTGGCGAAGAGTCCGTACCTGGGCGAGACCGAGCGGCGTGACCTCCAGGCCAGCGCGGACGCGATGCGCAAGCACGGCGAACGGCTCCCCATCTTCCTCCAGGCGCGGGCCGCCGCCATCCTGGGACAGGCGCTCGTGGCGAGGGCAGGGGGCCCGGAGAAGATCCTCGTCACGCTCCTGGGACCGGAGCGGGCAGGGCAGGTCCTGGCGCCCATCCTGTGGATGGACCGGGTCCGTCAAGGCCTCGCGCAGCGCTCCATGGACGACATCGCCCGCGCGGCGGGGGATTCCTTCGAGGGCGTTCGGGCCGCCGGTAGCAAGGGCCTGAGCGCATTGAAGGAGAAGCTGCTGGGCGGTGGAGGCGACACGAAGACCGCGGCGGAGAGTCCTCCGTAGGTTGTTGGCGGGGCGCTGGCGGCCCGTGCTATCCGCTGACGCCGCCATGAGTCCGACGAAGAAGGCCGCCGCGAAGAAGGCCCCCACCGCTGAGCTCCCCACGATTGCCTTCGCGTCGCCCGCGGAATGGGCGTCCTGGCTCGAAGCGAACCATGCCTCGTCGCGCGGCCTCTGGTTGAAGCTGGCGAAGAAGGGCTCGGGCATCGAATCCGTCACCTACGCCGAAGCGGTCGACGTCGCGCTCGAGTGGGGCTGGATTGACGGTCAGAAGAACGCCTTCGATGACACCGCGTGGCTCCAGAAGTTCACTCCCCGGGGCGCGAAGAGCGTCTGGTCCAAGATCAACTGCGAGAAGGTAGAAGCGCTCATCGCCGCAGGCCGAATGAAGCCGTCGGGCATGGAGGTCGTGGCGCTCGCCAGGCAGGATGGCCGCTGGGACGCCGCCTACGAGTCCCCGAGCAAGGCCACCGTGCCCGAGGACCTGGCCCGCGCCCTGGCCGCGAATGCGAAGGCGGCCGCGTTCTTCGCCACGCTCAACGCGGCGAACCGGTACGCCATCCTATGGCGCGTCCACACCGCGAAGAAGGCGGAGACGCGGGCTCGGCGAATCGAACAGTTCGTCGAGATGCTGGCCCGGCACGAATCGCTGCACGCATGAACGGGGACGAGCCCCGGCAAGTCCCATGCCGATACCCGGCGCCGCCCGTGTGCCGGAGGGCCGTGCGGCGGACCTGCCGGAAATCCGGCACCCTGCCGGAACCCCGGCGGTGACCTGACCCCGCGGGGTGGTTTCACGCGCACGTCACCTCCGCGCTTGCCTCACGCAACTTCATCCTTTTTCACGAAAGAGCGTCTGGAGCCCATGGCACGGTGCGTTTCGCCGCTTCCTCGTGAAGTGGCGCGCCCCGGTGAACGGCCGGACAGCCGGTGGCATCACCATTGCTCCAGGCCGGATGCGTTTCAGCGTCCACGCATCCGCCAAGGGGAAGTCAATCCATGTTGCTCGACATGTACCTGTACTTCGGCTTGCCACTGCGGCCCGCGCCGCGCCGCGCTGCGTCCCAGGCCAGCCAACCCCGCACGTCCTCCTCCGAGCGCACGGCGACGGGAGGGCAGAGCGTGTCCGGGGCCCGCGCCCCGGAGCGAAAGGCGGCGCCCCAGTTGACGGTCATCGAGGGGGGCGCGGCTGACATACGATGAGCGGGGAGGCGTGAGCGGGAGAGGCCCCATGGACTCGCGGACCCAGCGCTACTTCGAGGACATCCAGCTCAAGCACTTCGGGCGCCTCTTCGGCCGGCTCGTTCGTGTCCGCCTGTTCCTGTCGCTATTGCTGCTGCTGTCCGCCGTGTGTGTCGCCGTCATCGACGGCGCGCCCTGGCGATGCGTGTTCATGAGCGTGGTGGGGGTGGGCGCCTTTACCTACTTCTTCCATGAGTTCCGCCGCTTTCAGCGCGACGGCGTTGACGCGCGCAGCGTGCCGCTCAATCTGTGGATGGGGCAGATCATCCTGACGAGCATCATCGTGGGGACAGGCGGCATCGCCAGCCCCGTGCTGCCCGCCGCGCTGCCCCTGGGCTTCTTGTCGAGCCTCGCGGCGACGCCCCGGGATCGCTCGCGGCTGTTGATGGCGCAGTTGTCCACGCTGATGGCCGTCTCCTTCTTCCAGATTTCCGGGCTGGTTCAGGGGCTGCCCCTGTGGTTCCTCGGCGCGCCGTCGGCCGTCCTGCTCGTCGCGGGCGCCCTCGTCACCGCCATCATGCTCTGCGTGTGCAGCGCCGCGGGCGGCGCCATCCGGACGACCTTCGACAACATGCTGAGCGAGGCGCTCGCCAGCCGCGACGAACTGCTGGCCACGCATCGCTCGTATGCGGGCGCCCTGGAGGCCATGTCCGGAGAGATTGCCCACGAGCTGAAGAACCCGCTGGCCACGGTGAAGGGCCTCACCCAGCTCATGGCACGCGAAGCAGGTCGCGCCCAGCCCGCCGAACGCCTGCAGGTGCTGTCGGGCGAGGTGGTGCGGATGCAGGGCATCCTGGAGGAGTTCCTCAACTTCACTCGGCCGCTGGTGCCTTTGACGGTGAGCCCCGTGGACCTGGGCGCGTTGTGCGACGAAGCCCTGGTGCTGCACGAAGGACTGGCGGCGGGCCACGGCGTGCGGCTGGAGCGCAAGGGCACGGAGGGCGTGGAGGCGGTGTGTGACTCGCGCAAGGTGAAGCAGGTGTTGATGAACCTGCTGCACAACGCCATCGAGGCCTGTCCCACGGGCGGGCGTGTCACCGTGGAGGTCCGCGCGCTGCCCGTGGGCGAGGCCCGCGTCTTCGTGCGCGACTCAGGGCCTGGACTGGCCTCCGATCTCGAGGCCCGTGTGTTCGACGCGGGCGTGACGACCAAGGCCAAGGGCTCCGGGTTGGGCCTGACGGTGGCGCGAGCCCTGGCGCGACAGCACGGCGGAGACGTCACGCTGGCGAATGCGGTAGGAGGCGGATGCGAGGCGGCGTTGACGCTTCCGCGAGAGCTGCCAGCGGAGATCCTGCGGCCACTGCACGGAGTCGCGAATGTGGGATGAGGCCAAGGAGGGTGGCACCACGCGCGTCCTGGTGGTGGATGACGACGCGGGCGTTCGCTTCACGCTGCGGGAGATGCTCAAGAGCCTCTCCGGCGTCGAGGTGGATGAAGCCGTGGATGGCGAGGACGCGCTGGAGAAGCTGTCGGCCAGGCCCTACGAGTTGGTCATCTCCGACCTGCGCATGCCTCGGATGGATGGCATGGAACTGGTGCGCCGGCTGAGTCTGTTCTCCCGGTCACCTCGTGTCATCGTCATCACCGCGCATGGTTCCGAGCGCTTCGCGGTGGAGGCCATGAAGGCGGGGGCCTACGACTACTTCCGCAAGCCCTTCGATGTGGATGAGCTGCTGGCGGTCGTCTCCCGCGCGCTGGAGTCGGTACGGCTCCGCGAGGAGAACGCACGGCTTTCAGGTGAGCTGAACCTGTCCCGCTCGTTGGTGTTCGTCTCGGAGCCCATGGCCCGGCTCGCGCAGCTCGTGCAACGGGCGGGCTCACGGGATGTGACGGTGCTCATCACCGGCGAGAGCGGCACGGGCAAGGAGCGGGTGGCGGATGCGCTCGTCCGCGCCTCGCCGCGCGCGAACCGGCCCTTCCTGCGCTTCAACTGCGCCGCACTCACCGAGGAACTGGCGGAGGCCGAGCTGTTCGGCCACGCCCGGGGCGCCTTCACTGGAGCCCACCGCGCGCGGCCTGGGCTCTTCCGTGAGGCGGATGGCGGCACGCTGCTGTTGGACGAGGTGGGCGAGCTGGCGCCCACGCTCCAGGCCCGGCTCCTTCGCGTGCTTCAGGAGGGCGAGGTGCGCCCGGTGGGGGAGGACCGGCCGGTGACGGTGGACGTGCGCATCATCGCCGCCACCCACAGGGACTTGCGCCGCCTGGCCCTGGAGGGGGCGTTCCGCGAGGACCTCTACTACCGGCTCAACGTCGTCCAGCTCCGGGTGCCGCCGCTGCGCGAGCGCCCCGAGGACATCCCCGTGCTGGCGCGGGTGTTCCTGGACCGCTTCATCGACCGGTTCCACACCGGCCCGCTGAAAATCCCCGACGGCTTCTTCGAGCAGCTCCGTGCCTTGCCGTGGCCGGGTAACGTGCGCGAACTGGAGAACACGCTGGAGAGCCTGGTCGCGCTGTCCAGCGAGGGGCGGCTGGACCTGGGTCAGTTGCCTTCCGCCGAGCCGGCAGGAGCGGATAGTGGTTTCCCGGGGGCGTCATCGGACCCGGTCCGTCCAGGGCCGCAGGACGGGGCTCCCGGCGCGGGGCTCAAGGAGCGCGTGGAGGCGTACGAGCGCGGCCTGGTCCTGGACGCGCTGCGCATCGCGGGCGGAAACCGCAGTGAAGCGGCGCGGCGGCTGGGCATTGGCCGGGCCACCCTGCATGACAAGCTGCGCAAGTACGGGCTGGACGACGGCGGGGAAGAGCGGAGCTGATTCCGGGAACAAGCGGGCCGCTCGCGGTGTTGCGGGCCGGCCTTCCAGCGTCATCGTTCCAGGAGCGTGCATGCATCCCGTGACCCGATGCCTCGCGGCTGTCCTGCTGGCCACCGTCGCAGGCCCGGCGCAGGCGCAGTCCACCCCGCCAGCCCCGAAGCGCCCTTACAGCATCTCTCCCGAGCGCACCGAACGCGTCCGCTCGCAGTACACCAAGTTCGAGTACCGCATTCCCATGCGGGACGGGACGCGCCTGTTCACCTCCGTCTACGTCCCCGCGGACGCGTCACCGGGGAAGCGCTATCCCATCATCCTGGTGCGCACGCCGTACAGCGTCGCACCCTATGGCGTGGACCGGTATCCCCCCGCGCTGGCCCCCACCGAGGCGTTCGAGAAGGACGGCTTCATCTTTGCCTTCCAGGACGTGCGCGGCCGAAACATGTCCGAAGGCGAGTTCGTCAACGTACGCCCCTACAAGCCGAAGAAGGCCGGGCCCAAGGACTTTGACGAGAGCACCGACACGTACGACACCATCGAGTGGCTGGTGAAGCGCGTGGCGAACAACAACGGCCGCGTGGGCCAGTGGGGGATTTCGTACCCCGGCTTCTACGCGTCGGCGGGCGCCATTGATTCGCACCCGGCGCTCAAGGCGGTGTCACCGCAGGCCCCCATCGCCGACTGGTTCTGGGATGACATGCACCGCCACGGCGCCTTCAACCTGGCGCTGGCGTTCAACTTCTTCTCCACGTTCGGCAAGCCCCGGCCCCACCCCACGGACAACGAGGAGTGGCAGCGCTTCGAGCACGGCACGCCGGACGGCTACCAGTTCTTCCTGGACCTGGGCCCCCTGGGCAACGCGGACGCGAAGCACATGAAGGGGGACGTCGCCTTCTGGAAGGACGTCACCGCGCATCCCAACTACGACAGCTTCTGGCAGGCGCGGAACCTGCTCCCGCACCTGAAGAACATCAAGGCGGCGGTGCTCACGGTGGGCGGCTGGTACGACACCGAGGACCTCTACGGCCCCCTGCGGACCTACGCCGCCATCGAGAAGCAGAACCCCGGCATCTCCAACAGCCTCATCATGGGCCCGTGGCCGCACGGCGGCTGGCAGCGCGGCGGTGGCGAGTCCCTGGGCGACGCGGACTTCGGCTTCGCCACCAGCGAGACCTACCAGACGTTGGCGCTGGACTTCTTCAAGCACCACCTCAAGGGCGGCGCGAAGCCGGACGTGCCGGAGGCCATGGTGTTCGAGACGGGCGCCAACCGCTGGCGCCGCTTCGACACGTGGCCGCCCAAGGGGCTGCGCGAGACGCGGCTGTACTTCCAGCCCAAGGGTGGCTTGGCCACGACGGCGCCGAAGACGACGGGCGCATCCTTCGCCGAGTACGTGAGCGACCCCGCCAAGCCCGTGCCGTACACGCAGGAGATGATGACGGGCTGGAGCAAGGACTACATGACGGAGGACCAGCGCTTCGCCGCGCGCCGGCCGGACGTGCTGGTGTTCGAGACGGAGCCACTGGAGCGCGACCTCACGCTGGCGGGACCGCTGGAGGCGGAGTTGTGGGTTTCCACGACGGGCACCGACGCGGACTGGGTGGTGAAGCTGGTGGACGTCAACCCGGGCAAGGTGCGCGGGTGGCGCAAGGGCGATGAAGAGAAGGGGCAGAAGAACCGGGGCCATCAGCAGACGCTGGTGCGTGGCGAGCCCTTCCGCGGCCGGTTCCGCGACAGCTATAGCGAGCCCAAGCCCTTCAAGCCCAACGAGGTGACGAAGGTGCGCTTCGTCATCAATGACGTGTTCCACACCTTCCAGCGTGGGCACCGCGTGATGATTCAGGTCCAGTCGAGCTGGTTCCCGTTCATCGACCGCAATCCGCAGACCTACGTGCCCAACATCTTCGAGGCGAAGGAGGAGCACTTCACGCGCGCCTTCCATCGCGTCTACCACTCCGCGGCGAACCCTAGTTTCATCCAGGTGGGCGTGCTGCCCTCGTTGGACGAGTAGCGCGAGGGCCCCCACGCGGAGCCCTCCGTTCGCCGCCATCAGGGCTGCTTCTGTGCAGCGGCGAAGGGAAGGGTGTTCTCGTGGGGGTGCCAGCCTTGCGTTCCTGTTACCCTGGGCCTTCATTCACGCGGTGGCACCTGAAACGGGAGGGACATGACCGGCACCCAGGGGCCCGACACCGGGCTGGTGCGGCTGGATGGGAGTGAGGGCGAAGGGGGCGGCCAGATTCTCCGCTCCGCGCTGTCGCTGTCGCTCATCACCGGCCGCCCGTTCCACATCACGCGCCTGCGCGAGCGACGTGATCCGCCCGGTCTGCGTCCCCAGCACCTGGCCTGCGTACGCGGCGCCGAGGCCCTGTGTGGCGGTGCCGCTTTTTCCGAGGGCGCCACCGTCGGCGCCTCCGAGCTCTCCTTCACCCCGGCCCCCGTGCGCGCCGGCGACTACCTGCTGGAGGTGGGCACCGCGGGCAGCACGCCGTTGCTCTTCCAGTGCCTCGTCTATCCGCTGGCCCTGGCCGGCGGAGGACGGCTGACCTTGCGAGGCGGCACGCACCTGCCCCATAGCCCCAGCTTCCACTATGTGGCCACCGTCTGGCAGCCGGTGGCGCATGCGTATGGCCTGCCGGTGCTGCTGTCCCTGGTGCACGCCGGCTTCTACCCGGAGGGCGCGGGGGAGATTGTCGCGGAGGTGGGGCCACCGCAGGAGCCGCCCCGGCTGGTGGAGCTGCCCGCGCGAGGCATGTTGCGCGAGGTCCGCGTGTCGTCCTTCACCGGCGGGCTGCCGTTCACCATCGCCGAGCGTCAATCCAGGGCCGCCGTGGGGGCGCTGCGTGAGCGCGGCATCCTGGCGGAGGCGGACAACCGCCCGCTGGCGGTGACGCGCTCGGTGGGGACCGTCACTTTCGTCCTGGCCCAGTTCGAGCACACCATCGCGGGCTTCACCGCGCTGGGAGAGCGGGGCCGCCCCGCCGAGGACGTGGGTCGCGAGGGCGGAGAAGCCCTGGCGCGGTTCATGGAGACGGGTGGGGCGCTCGACGAGCACCTTGCCGATCAGATTCTCCTGCCCGCCGCACTGCTGGCCGCCGGACGCCTGGGGCCGGCGTCACCGGGCACCACGCGCTTCACGGCGGCGCGAATCACCGACCACCTCACCACCCACGCCCGTGTCGTGGAGCGCTTCCTGCCCGTGCGCGTCACGGTGGATGCGGGAGGCTCCGTGGAGGTCCGGCCCGCCTGAAGTCCGGGCCGGAACCCGCTCAGGCCACTTCGTCGTCGCCGCGGTTGGCTCCGAAGGTGTTCTGCCCGGCGATGTCCTTGGACGTGTTCCGGTAGGCGCGGATGCCGAAAGGCACGGCGACCACGAACACGAGCCCCGCGAGGCCGATGGCCATCCACGGAATCGGCTTCTGCTTGAGCTGGACGTCCTTGCCGTAGGAGTTGAGGTTGTTGCCCATGGCGCGCTGCTTGGCGGCCTCACGCTCCTCGGCGGTCATCTCGCGGGGGGCCTGGAAATCCTGGACCTGCTTGCGAGGCTGGGCCAGCGCGGCACCACCCGAGCTGAGCGCGAGGACGAGGAACATCCGGGGAACAAGGTATCGCATATGGCGGGGGAGGCTATCACGACCCAACGGATGGACTGAACAGGGCTTGCACGCTGAGTGAGCGTCCATTACGGGCCGGGGACCCACATTTCCATTCCGGACGCCATGCTGCGCCTGCCCTTCATCGCCCTCGCCAACCTGTACCTCCTCCTGGTCTCCCTGCTGGGCGCGCCCTTCCGGATGATGGCCGCCAGCCACCGGCCCGCCTACGTCCGCTTCCGGCTGACGGGGGATCCGCCGTACCGCGAGCGACGCCGGCGCCGGTTGCAGTTGGGGGGCAGCCGCCCCGAGCCGTCGGATGTCACGTCCGTGGAGCGCCTCCGCGAGTCGTTGGAGCTCCTGGCCAAGGACGGCCGGGTGAAGGGCATCCTCCTGGAGGTGGAGGACCTGGCCGTGCCCGCGGCGAAGCGGGATGCGCTGGTGGCGGTGTTGAGGGCCTTCCGAGCCCAGGGGAAGCGGGTGGTGGGCTGGGCGGTCCACGTGGACAACGAGGGATATGCCCTCCTGTGCTCGGCGGACGAGGTGCTCCTGCCCCCCATGGGCCGCGTGGAGCTGGTGGGCTACGCCGCCGAGTCCACCGCCCTGGGCGTGGGCCTGTCGCGCGTGGGCATCCGGCCGCAATTCATCCGGCGCGGGGATTACAAGACGGCGCCGGAGCTCTTCACCAGGCCCGTCGTGTCGGACATCCAGACGCGGACGGTGGAGTCGTTCCTGGATGAGCGCTACGCGGACCTGTTGGACGTAGTGGCTCGGGGGCGGCGCAAGACGCCGGAGGAGGTCCGGGCGCTGATCGACCAGGGGCCCTTCAGTGCTCGCCGGGCGGTGGACGCGGGGCTGGCGGACGCACTGGTGAGCGAGGCGAACCTGCCCGCGTACCTCGGGCTGGCGAAGCCGGGGGACGGGGAGGAGGAGACGGAGCTGGAGCCGATGGAGACCTATCTCTCCACGATTCCGTTCCCGCCGGTCCGTTGGAAGCGGCTGCGGCGGAACCCGCGCGTCGCGGTGGTGCCCGTGTCTGGAATCATCATCCCGGGCAAGGGGGCCAGCGGGAAGATGGCGACCTCGGAGACGGTGGTGAAGGCGCTGCGCGCCGCGGGGCGGGACAAACGGTCGAAGGCGGTGGTCGTCTACATCAGCAGTCCGGGCGGGACGCCGCTGGCGTCGGAACAGATGCTGGAGGCAGTGCAACGCGTGGCGCGGAAGAAACCCGTCATCGCGTACATGGACCGGGTGTGTGCCAGCGCGGGGTACATGGTGGCGGTGGGCGCGAAGGAGATCTGGTCCGCGCCGCACGCCATGGTGGGCTCGATTGGTGTCTTCGCGGGCAAGTTCGACATGTCCGGGCTGATGGAGAAGCTCGGGGTGCACAAGACGGTGCTGGTCCGGGGGCAGAACGCGGCCATGCTCTCGTTCTCGCGTGGCTTCACGCCGCAAGAGGAGGCCACGCTGGAGGCCGAGGTGGAGGAGATGTACCAGGCCTTCCTCGACATCGTCGCGAAGGGGCGGGGACGGACGAAGGAGGAGATCCACCAGTTGGCGGAAGGCCGCGTGTACTCGGGCGTGCGAGGCAAGGCCGTGGGGCTGGTGGACCAGGTCGCGGGCTTCGAGGAGGCCTGCCGCCACGCGCTGTCGCTGGCGAAGGTGCCGGCGGCGGAGCGGTTCGAAATCATGACCTATGGTGCGCCCAAGCAGCGGGTGAACCTGCTGAAGCTGTTGATGGGGGCATCCCATGCGCAGACGTATGCGCTGTGCCCCACGGCCTTGAGCCTGAATGGGTTGGGCGGCACGGAGGCGTTTGAAGATGCCGCGCGCTTCGGGGTGGCCGACGTGGTGGGTAGAGTGTTTCCTGATGACCAGTGGCCATTCGGGGGCTGACGGGCGCGAGCGGTAGACTGGAGGGATGCTGAAGGCACTCGCGCTGCTGACCGCATCCTGTCTGGCCCAGGCGGAGGCTTCTTCCGCCGCGAAGGTGGAGGAGAAGCTGCCGTTCGTCACGAGCCTTCACTTCGAGAATGACGTGTTGGCCAAGAGCGACCGGCTCTACACGAACGGCGTCCGCATCGAGCACTTCGGGGAGTACGACGGGTGCCGTTCCATCGCGCGGACGCTGCGACTTCCGGACGGCGTGCAGCACCGGTACCTCTGTGGCGGCTCGCTGGCGCAGAACATGTACACGCCCAGCCGCATCGTTCCGCTGCCGGAGCAGGAGGTGTTCCCGGACCCGAACGACCGGCCCTACGGGGGCTGGCTGCACGGGGGCATCTTCTTCCAGCACATCTATGCGGGGAGGGCGCCCGCGGATTCGTCGAGGCTGACGCTCCAAGCCACGGTGGGCGTCACGGGCCCGGCGTCCGGGGCGGCACAGACGCAGCGCTGGCTGCACCGGACGCTGAACGACATCTTCGGGCACACGGTTGCAAGGATTCCGGTGGGTTGGGAGAAGCAGTTGCCCACCGAGCCCGCATTCCACTTCTCCGCGCTCCGCGAGCAGCCGCTGCTCTGGAGCCCCGTGGTGGACGTGACATGGTCCGCCGGGGCGATGCTGGGCACGGTCTTCGTGAACGCGAGCCTGGGAGGAACGGTCCGTGTGGGCTATCTGGCCCGGCCGTATGGCCTGGCGCCCATCATGCCGTCTGTGGTCAAGGAACTGGAGGCTCAACGGACTCCAGGGGAGGCCTCCTCGGAGCTGATGGCCATTCGAGATGAACGCGCCTGGGAGGCCTACCTGTACGCCCGGGGGCAGGTGAGGGTGGTCGCGAGGAACCTGTTCCTGGATGGCACGCTCTTCCGGCCGAGCATCAGCGTCCGGAAGGCGCCCATCGTCGGGGACAGCGAGTTCGGCGCGGCCTTCCGCACGGGCGGGTTCCAATTCGGCTTGAGCATGGTCTTCCGCTCTCAGGAAATGGCCGACCCGCCGAACCCGCTCCTGTCAGGCCATCGGTTCACCCAGATTCAGCTTTCGTATCTCCACTGAAGTCTGGGTGCCCCATATCCCATGTTGCCCTCAACAAGGCTTCATCTGGTGTATTTCACAGGTGACGTTCGCGGAAATGCACGGACTGATTCGGGTGGGCAAGTCATGCTTCGAGTAATGATCCTCATACCACTGCTGCTGGTGGGGGCAGCATGCCAGCGCCCGTTGACGCCAGAAGAGGATCGGGCGCAGGCGCTCGAAATCGTGAGGAGCCGCGCGAGCGTCGCCGAACGTGAGGGGTGCCCTGCGGAGGCCATCCCTGAGCGGCAGGCGCAGCTCGAGAACTTCTTCATCTACTGCGATGCGCGACTCTCGTGGTGTGCAAAACAGTGTTTCAAGTCGGATGCCACGGCCTGCTATGCCCTCGCCGTCATCTTCCAGAATGACGACGCCACGGACCAATTGGCGGAGCCGCTCTTTTATCGCTCCTGTACTCAGGGCGTGATTTCGGGCTGCTCGAACCGGGCCGCAGGGCTCCAGATCCAGCAACAAACCGACGACACTGCGATGACATGTGCAGTACGTACGTTCGAGAAGACGTGTGCGTTGAGAGATCCATGGGGATGCGCCATGCATGGCTTCAATCTCGTGCAGGGCACGCACACGCCGCGAGACCTGAAGAAGGCACGCGAGGTGCTGGGGCAATCTTGCAGAGATGGGGAGGATGACCCCGCGTGTCAGGCGGCGAGGGGCCTGCAGTCGCAACTCGATGCCTTCGACCTGGAGCAAGCGACAGAGCCGCGCCCGAAGTGAGGATGGGTTCCCCTTTAGACTCAACCAGTCCAGGTTCTCCGCGACGAACATCAGGCTCACCGAGGAGTAGATGGTCCGCATCCTGCGCGAGGCAGCGTACGAAGCCCACTACGCTGGAAAGCTGACCCGAGAATGGGTAGGGACAGCTCGGAATGGAGTTCGGTTCCGCAGGTATCTAAACCACCGCTCGTGATTCTCGATCGGGGTTGGTGAGCGGGCGGGCGCGCGGGGCGACAGGAAGAGGCAGGGGCACATCCCGTTCGGCTCTGTGTGCGCAGAAGACCAGGAATCAGAAAGGCCCCGCCCAGGGACAAAGGTAGTCCCCGTCTTTCGCGGCTGCAGCGCCGCTCTCTCATCCGCTGGGGTGAAAGGAGCGGCTGCCCGCTCACCCTGCGGCGGTGCATGGCGGTGGTGGGAGTGTCGCGCGGCGAATCGTGCAGGCAGGTAGCGCGTGCTCTGGCGTGCGCCACCTCCACGGTCGTCTCCGCGGTCAATCGCTACCAGACGGGACGGCGTAAAGCCCTGTTGGACCGCAGGGCGGCCAATGGCGAGGCGAAGGTGGATGAGCGCTTCCTCGCCATTCTCTCGCGCGTGCTGGCAGGTACTCCCGAAGAAGTGGGCTGGTGCCGCCCGACGTGGACACGGGAGTTGCTCGCGCTGGAAATGGAGCGCCGGGGCCTGGCGCGGGTGTCGGTTGCCACTATTGGCCGTGCGCTTGCCACCCTCGGTGCGAGCCTGAAGGCGGCCAAACCCGTGGTGGGCTGCCCTTGGCCGGGCTGGAAGCGGCGCCGGCGTCTCTTCGAGTTGCGGTGCCTGGAAGCCTGTGCCCGGTCCGACGAGCCGGTCCTCTACGTGGACGAGGTGGACATCCATCTCAATCCGAAGGTGGGACGCGACTGGTGCCTGCCCGGCCAGCGCCGGGTGGTGCTCACGCCAGGCAACAACAAGAAGCGATACCTGGCCGGCGCCCTGGACTCGAAGACGGGCCGCCTCATCTGGGTGGAGGACAAGTCGAAGGCCAGCTCACTCTTCATCCAACTGCTTTGGCGCAT
This sequence comes from Myxococcus sp. CA005, assembly GCF_006518205.1. Classification (NCBI taxonomy): domain Bacteria; kingdom Pseudomonadati; phylum Myxococcota; class Myxococcia; order Myxococcales; family Myxococcaceae; genus Myxococcus; species Myxococcus sp. CA005. The sequence continues at coordinate 55,836 of NZ_SRLV01000052.1, forward strand.
CGCCGGTGAGTACCCTGGCGCCCCACGAATCCACCTCATCCTGGACAACGCCTCCATCCACAGCAGCCAGAAGACGAGAAAGGCGCTCGAGAAACTCGGCGGCCGGATTGTCCTCCACTTCCTGCCGCCTTACTGCCCGGACGCCAATCGCATTGAGCGCGTCTGGCTGGACCTCCACGCCAACGTCACTCGCAACCATCGCTGCCGCACCCTCCAGAAGCTCATGCGGCGCGTCCATGCCTACCTGCACGCTCGCAACGTCCAGCGGCGTGCCAGTCCTATCCTCCGCATGGTCCATCTGCGACACGCCGCCTGAGCGCGTGCGAGATTCATGATCGGGCGTTTAGATACGTCAGGCGCAGTAAGAAGCTTTTTCCCGAAATTTTAGGTGCCACCATTCCGAAGAGACTTAATCTCGTTGGGGATGACGACCCATTGTTCCCAGTCCAAGCATTCTTCAACTCAATAAGTGAGCGTGGATTTGTTGAGAAGATTCGACAACTCGTAGCGAGGGTGGGGGCGGGGATTGATGGCGCTCAATGTGAATTCCCGGGAGGTTTAGAGCCCTGGGAGCAAGAGTTCGAAGGCGTCCGGTTTTCGTTGTATGAGGATGTTGTGGTGGTGGAGGAGCCCGTGTTTCAAATGTTCCTGCTGGAGGCGTGCAGAATGTATGTGAAAGACCATCCAGAAGATAGGGCACGCCTAGCGCAGATCCTTGGCGAGGGGGCCGATTCCTTGTAGGGCTCACATCTCCCCTCCGAAGAGGTTTCGGACGGAGGATGGCCGTGTTTAGCGAACGTCGCGAGAAGCGAGCTGTTCAGTGGCTGGGCTGGAGGGTTGAATCGGACGGGGCGTCGACGCGTCGCCGCTTCCTCTCGTGGGGCAGCAGCTAACCGATGCGCGAGTTGGGGTGCGTCTGCACCCGCAGCGGCATGTTGGCCAGGTACGCCCCGGGATTGACGCCGTTGGCCTCGCAAGTGGCCACCAGCGCGTAGAGGCCGACCAGGTTCTCCCCGGCAGCCTCGTGGCCTACGAAAAGAAGGTCTTTTGCGGCCCAAGGCCGCCGCCCTCAACGCGCACGTCCGCGTAGACACAACAGGAAGCGTGCTTTTATGTGGGCAACGACCGTGCGGTTCGGCGCGCGATCGAAGACGTGATGGCCGCAACTCAGCAATCGAGAAGCCCTCAGTGCCCTCGTCCCTCCGTCTGGGCCCCGCACCAGCCCTCCTGATAGGCCCGTTCAGCGGGCTGACAGTCGGCCTCCGTTCCCGAGACCTACAGGGTGCGCTGGGCGTACAGCCCCGTTAAACGACGTTGACAGCCCCCCCTGGGCTGGCAGATTCCGCGCCCGTTGGCGGCTGACAACCGCCCGTTTTCCAAAGGTTTCAGGTGTCCTGATGAGCGTTACCCAGGCCGACATCCTCGCTGCGATGTCGAAGGTGATGGATCCCGAGCTTCACATCGATCTGGTGAAGGCGGGAATGGTGAAGGACATCCACGTCAGTGGGGACACCGCGAAACTCAAGATCGAGCTCACCACGCCTGCCTGCCCCATGAAGGGGAAGATCCAGGCCGACTCCGAGGCCGCCCTCAAGGCCGTCCCCGGCCTCAAGTCCTTCGACATCGAGTGGGGCGCCCGGGTCCGCCCGGCCGGCGGGGGCATGCCCGCTGGCGCGCTGCTTCCCCAGGTCAAGAACATCATCCTCGTCGGCGCGGGGAAGGGCGGGGTGGGCAAGTCCACCGTCGCCCTCAACCTCGCCACGGCCCTGGCCCAGCACGGCGCCAAGGTGGGCCTGCTCGACGCGGACTTCTACGGCCCCTCCGTCCCCCTGATGACCGGCCTGGGCGACAAGCGCCCCGTCAGCCCGGACGGCAAGTCGCTCAACCCGCTTGAGGCCCACGGCCTCAAGGTCATGTCCATCGGCTTCCTCGTGGAGGCCGACCAGGCGCTCATCTGGCGCGGCCCCATGCTCCACGGCGCGCTGATGCAGCTCGTCCGGGACGTGAACTGGGGCGAGCTCGACTACCTCGTCCTCGACCTGCCGCCCGGCACCGGTGACGTGGCCCTCACGCTGTCCCAGTCCGTCCGGGCCGCGGGCGCGGTGCTCGTCACGACGCCGCAGGACGTGGCGCTCGCCGACGTGGTTCGCGCCAAGCAGATGTTCGACAAGGTCCACATCCCCGTGCTGGGCATCGTGGAGAACATGAGCCAGTTCGTCTGCCCGAACTGCTCGCACACCACGGCCATCTTCAACCACGGCGGCGGCCGCAAGGCCGCGCAGATGTTCGGGATTCCATTCCTCGGTGAAATCCCGCTGGACCTGAAGGTGCGGGAGTCTGGAGACTCCGGCGTTCCGGTGGTCGTGGGGGCCAAGGACAGCCCGGAGGCGAAGGCCTTCCAGGAAGTCGCGCGGAACGTCGCAGGGCGCGTGTCTGCCCAGAGCATCAAGAGCGTTCCGCTGCCGGTGATGCAGGCCCGCTAACTATCGAGGAGACATCATGGCCCCGGCCGGCAACGACGACTTCCCGCCCGATCCGCTGCTCGACGAAGATGAACGGCAGGACCGATCCAGTGGCTCCAACGGGCCCGCGGGCTTCGTTCCGGAGTTCGTCCGCCGCATGGCCGTGGCCGGCCTGGGTGCCCTCTTCATGACGGAAGAGGGCATCCGCAACCTCGCAGGCCAGCTCAAACTCCCCAAGGAAGCCCTGGGCTTCATCCTCGGTCAGGCCGAGAAGACCAAGGACGAGGTGACGCGCGCCGTCACCGAGGAGCTCCGCCGCTTCCTCCAGTCCGAGAAGCTCCGCGACGAGTTCCTCAAGCTCATGTCCGGCATGACGGTGGAGATCAAGGCGCAGATCCGCCTGGTGCCTCCCGAGAAGGAGGAGAAGCCCTCCGGGTCGGAAGCCCCCGCCGAGCCCACCAGGTCCCGCCGGTCCGCTACGCCCAGCGTCGTCATCTCCGAGCTCAACGCGAAGCGCCCCAGCGCGAAGCGCACCAAGAAGGAGTAACGGTGGCGGACACGCCCCCTCCCGCTGAGTCCCCCTCGAGCGCCGCGCCGCCTCCGCGTCCGAACGAACGCAAGAGCGCGCTGGCCAAGCGGCTGCCGCTGCTCCTGCTCGTCGCCCTCGGCCTCTACCTGTGGCAGGTGACGGGCACCCCCGAGCGCGACGTCGCCTTCCAACTCGCGGGCCCGGGCTGGGCCTCCGTGCGCGCCGTGGACCTGCAGATCTCCGACCCGGAAGGCCAGCTCATCAAGCGCGAGGAGCGGTTCTTCCCCTCGGGGCCACCGCCTGAGCTCACGTACAAGGTGGACCTGCCCGAGGGCACCTGGGACGCGTCGCTCTTCGTGAAACGTGAGGGCACCGACGCCCGGGTGCGCCTGGAGACGGAGCTCGTCGTCGGCGAAGGGCAGTACATCGTCCAGCAGCTTCAGTTGCCCGCCGCAGTTCGTTGACCGACCTGGGGGCGTGGGCTAAGGCCGCCCGCACGCCGTACTTCACGCTTTCCGACCCAAGAGGTGCGTACACGTCATGGCAACGGAACACATTGTCGTCGTCGGGGCAGGGCAGATGGGCGCGGGCATCGCGCAGGTGGCACTCGTCGCAGGCCTTCGCGTCACGCTGGCGGACGTCTCCGAGGCGGGGCTCGCCAAGGGCGCCGACCGCATCCGCGCCGGCCTGAAGAAGCTGGTGGAGAAGGGCAAGCTCGACGCCGCGAAGCAGCAGGCCGCCGAGGCCAACCTCCTCACCGTGACGAAGGTCACCGACGCCAAGGACGTGGACTTCGCCGTCGAGGCCGTGACGGAGAGCGAGGGCCTCAAGCGCGGCATCTTCCTGGACCTGGACGAAATCGTGCGCCCGGGCGGCGTGCTCGCCACCAACACGTCGTCCATCCCCATCACCCGGATCGCCGCGTATACCAAGCGCCCCGAGTCCGTCATCGGCATGCACTTCATGAACCCGGTGCCGGTGATGCAGCTCGTGGAGATCATCCGCGGCGCCGCCACGTCCGATGAGACGTACGCCACCACGCGGGTCCTCGCGGAGAAGATGGGCAAGACGACGGTGGTCTCCAAGGACTACCCGGGCTTCATCGTCAACCGCATCCTCATCCCCATGCTCAACGAGGCCTGCTTCGCCGTCATGGAGGGCCTGGGCTCCGTCGAGGACATCGACACCGCGATGAAACTGGGCACCAACCAGCCCATGGGCCCGCTGCAGTTGGCGGACTTCATCGGCCTGGACACCGTGCTCTACATCGCCGAGGTGCTCCACAAGGGCCTGGGCGACCCCAAGTACCGCCCAAGCCCCCTGCTGCGGCAGTACGTGGAGGCCGGCTGGTACGGCAAGAAGAACGGCCGCGGCTTCTACAAGTACTGAGCCTCGCGGTTACCCACTTCCACCCCAGGAGCCTCGAACATGGCCTACGAGAACATCCGGCTGGAGCAGGAGGGCGCCATCGCGACCCTCTTCATCGACCGCCCCAAGGCGCTCAACGCCCTCAACACGAAGACGCTGCAGGAGCTTGAGTCCGCGCTGAAGTCCCTTCCCGCGGACGTGCGCGTCCTCATCGTCACCGGCGGCGGCGAGAAGGCCTTCGTCGCGGGCGCGGACATCGCGGAGATGGCCGCGCTCACCGACGCGCAGGCCCAGGAGTTCGGCGCCCTGGGGCACCGGGTCATGGCCGCGCTGGAGGCGCTGCCCATTCCGACCATCGCGGCCGTGAATGGCTTCGCGCTCGGCGGCGGCTCCGAGCTGGCCCTGGCCTGTGACTTCATCTACGCCTCCGAGAAGGCCAAGCTCGGCCTGCCGGAAGTCGGCCTGGGCGTCATCCCCGGCTTCGGCGGCACCCAGCGCCTCACCCGCGTGGTGGGCCGCGCCCGCGCCAAGGAGCTCATCTTCACCGGCGACCGCATCGACGCGGCGAAGGCGAAGGAGATTGGCATGGTGCTGGAGGTCCTCCCCGCGGACGGCCTGCTCGCGCACTGCCGCGCCGTGGCGGAGAAGATCGTCAAGAACAGCCCGCTGGCCATCTCCAAGGCCAAGCAGGTCATCGAGGCCGGCGCCGACCAGGACCTGCGCGCGGCGAACGACATCGAGCGCAAGGCCTTCGGCGACCTGTTCGGCTCCGAGGACCAGCGCGAAGGCATGAAGGCCTTCCTGGAGAAGCGCCCCGCGACCTTCACCGGGAAGTAGCGCGGTGAAGGGGCTCGCGGCCGGGGGACTGCTGGCGTGTCTCCTGGCCGCCGTGCCGGCCCAGGCTTCGGACGAAGGTGAGGACGACGACGGGCGGGCCCCCGTACTGGTGTCCTGGAAGCGCTCGCTGTGCCTCTACACGGGCTGCTTCCTGGAGCCGCTCGTGCCCGACGTCCGCTACGAGTGGGGGCCGGGTGCCCAGGAGGGTTGGGTGCTGTCCTGGCCCATCCACCCGTGGGCCCTGCCGCCGCTGGACGTGCCAGGGCCCACGTTGGTGGTGTCGCCGTTCCTGGAGCCTCAGCTCCGGCTGGGACGGACGGCCTTCCGGATGCTCGCGGGGGCACGGGTGTATGCGTTTCCTGACGCAGCGCGCTTCGGAGTGTTGGCCGAAGG
>NZ_SRLV01000053.1:0-60789 GCF_006518205.1 Myxococcus sp. CA005
GCCATGGCCCGGGGGATTGCCACCTGGCTGCCGCGCTGCCCCACCTGCCACCGCTCCAACCACCCACGCTCCTCGCGCAGCCCACCCGATCTCCCCGTCCACCCGTCGGGGCCCTGACGCAGTAGTGATACCGGGCCACCCATCAGTAGGAATGATACATAGAACCTGTTAGGTAGGGTCTACCAATGGGCCTCTCCCGTTCCGAACAGATGTCGCGGATCCGCGGCCGAGACACCTCTCCCGAGCGTCTGCTCCGGTCGGCGCTCTGGCGGGCCGGACTGCGCTTCCGCCTGCACACGCGAACTACTCATGGAAGGCCCGATGTGGTCTTCCCCAGGCACAAGGTTGCTGTCTTCATCGATGGCTGCTTCTGGCATGGGTGCCCCAAGCACTATGTGCGCCCGCGAACGCGTGACGAGTTCTGGTCCTCCAAGCTTCGAGAAAACGTCGAGCGGGACCGCCGACAAACGCTCCTCCTCGAAGAAGGTGGCTGGCGCGTCTGCCGCTTCTGGGAGCACCAGATCTTCGAGTCCCTCGCGGAAGTAGTCGAGTGGGTCCGCCAAGCACTCCAGGACGGAGAATGGACTCCATCCGCATCGTGGAGGGTCGTCCAGGTCATCCCACAGGTCGGCGAGGGCGACATGGAGCAGCGCTGGATGGAGGAACTTCGAGACGCCACCGAGACTCGAACCGTGGTCGGACGACGGAGCACGAAGAAGTGGAAGAGGCCATGAACTCCGGGCCGAAGCAGCAGATCAAGAAGTGGGATGGCCGGAGACCCTACGGTATAAGTCCGGACGGCATGGCTCCAGGCATCAGGGCGAAGCTGGATAGGATCGGGAGAGGAGAGCCGCTGCGGCTGCTGGACCTCTTTTCCGGGTGTGGGGGCCTCACGCTCGGCTTCGTCAGCGCGGGCTGCGTCAGCGTTGGAGGAGTCGAGATCGACGCGCATGCCGCCGAGTCACACGCGTTGAACTTCCACCCGCTGAAAGATCGATCAGCGGCTCCCTGGCACGCGATGTCCAAGGACATCCTGCAGCTCAAGCCCAGCTCGCTGAACCATCTGCTGAAGCGTCCCCCAAATGAGGGGGTCGACGTGATCGTCGGCGGTCCGCCCTGCCCTGCCTTCACACGCGTCGGCCGGGCGAAGCTCCGGGAAGTGTTCCAGCATCCCGAGGCCTTCAAGCAGGACCCCCGGGCAACGCTCTATGTGCAGTACCTGCAGTATGTCCAGGCGCTCAAGCCCCTGGCGCTCGTCATGGAAAATGTCCCCGACATCCTCAACTGGGGTGGGCACAACCTCGGGGATGAAATCTGCGAGTCGCTCAAGGCCATGGACTACCGCTGCGCATATACACTCCTGAATGCGGCGAGCTACGACGTTCCGCAAATGCGCGAACGGTTCTTTCTCGTCGCAGTCCACAAGGAGACCAGGAGCGACCCCAGCTTTCCCGTGCCGACGCGGAAGGTGGATTTTCCACGGGGCTATTCCAGCAGCCGCAATGTAGCCCTCAAGAACGTCCTGGCGCAGTCCTCGGACAAAGGGTCCTGGTATGTCGCACCGCCTGCCGCCCCAGCGAACGCACCTCCCGCGGTGACAGTCGCCGAGGCCCTCGCGGATTTGCCCGAATTGACGGATCATCTCCACAACAGGGATCGTCGTGGCGCGCGTCACCTCAACGGTCGTGTGCCCCATACCACGGCCCCGCACAGCGCCTTCGCACGACTGATGCGGGAGTGGCCAGGATTCGAGTCCGACGGTTTTCTCAGGGATCACGTCACCCGCTGCCTGACCAAGCGCGACTACCGGCTCTTCGAAGCCATGGAGCCCGGGGAGGACTATCCGAAGGCACATGTGCGAGCCACGCAGTTCTTCGCACAGGAATTGGAGAAGCGACGGAGATCGGGTGCTCGCCTCACAGAGGGCTCACTTGAGTACGAGGAGCTCAAAGCCGCATTCGTTCCGCCGTACAACCCCGGAAAGTTCCCCAACAAGTGGCGCAAGATGGCCGCCGATGAGCCCGCCAGAACGCTGATGGCTCACCTGGGCAAGGATACCTACAGCCACATCCACTACGACTCAGGTCAGCAGCGAGTGATTTCGGTGCGTGAGGCTGCGCGCCTCCAGTCCTTTCCCGATGGGTTCCGCTTCGCCGGAACCATGAACCCCGCTTTCCGACAGATCGGCAACAGCGTCCCACCACTCCTGGCCTGGCACATCGCGGACGAACTACTCCGTAGCCTGGGCATCACCCCGAAAGCGCGGCCGAAGCTCTCGGAGGATCCCCGAAAGACACAGGCCAAAACCCGCGTGGCGTAATGACGCCGTAAAGAACTGCAGGAGCGGCTCCAGCGCGCCCCTATGAACTGGCATCGACGGGAGCGCGGCCGTCGCTAGCGTGCGCGGCGTTGCTGGGCACTTAGAAGGATGGACGCCGAGCACCGCAGACGTCCTCTGGCGTATCGACCAGCCAGTGGTCCTGGTGGCCTCGATGTTGCGCATCCGGATCCAGCTATCACCCCGTGGCTCCATGAGCGACTCGCCGCAGAGAAACTGCGCGAGGACCATAACCTGCCTGCGCGAGGACCATAACCTGCCTGCGCTCGGGGCCACAGGCCTGGGCACCGCTGAGCTGCTGCTTGGTGCCAACACAGTGCCAGTCGCGCGTACGGCAGTTCGCGTCCTCCCGGAAGCACAAAAAACAAAGGCCCTGGAATCCTCAGCTTTCGCCAAGAACTCCAGGGCCTTCGATGGTCGGGGCGACAGGATTTGAACCTGCGACCACTTGCACCCCAAGCAAGTGCGCTACCAGGCTGCGCTACGCCCCGGCACTGCTGCTGCCGTGAAAGGGTGCGCCCTTATGCCCCCACATGACGTTCAGGTCAAGCAAGAGCAGCAGGGCACCGTCCAAAAAACTCACCCTTCCATGTCCTCCATTCCCTCTTCGTCGAAGTCCTCGCCACGGGCCTCGGCCGCGTCGGCGGCGGCTTCCTCCCGGGCGTCGATCTCCGCGTGATCCTCCGGCGGCGCCTCACCGTTCAGGGCGCTCTTCAGCACCTGGCTCGGCCGGAAGGTCAGCACCCGGCGCGCCGAGATCTCGATCTCCTTGCCCGTCTGCGGGTTGCGGCCCACGCGCGCCTTCTTCTGGCGCACCTGGAAGTTGCCGAACCCGGAGATCTTGATCTTGTCCCCGCGCTCCAGGGTCTCCTTGAGCGTGTCGAACACGAGCTCCACGATTTCGGCCGACTCCTTCTTCGAGAAGCCGACCTTCTCGTAGACACCCTCGATGATGTCCGCCTTCGTCATGCGAATCCTCGGGAAGCCCTCGGGGCTGAACGCCGGGCACTGTTGCAGCCTTCCCAAAGACGTGTCAACCCTCTGACTTCATTCAGGAATTCAGGCGCGCAAGGCAGCCCCCAGCCGCTGCTTCACCTCATCCACGATGCGCTGATGCGCCTCGTTGACCTCCACATCGGTCAGCGTCCGCTCGGCCGAGCGGTAGCGCAGCGCGTACGCCAAGTTCTTCCGACCCTGGGGAATCTGCTCACCGGTGTACACGTCGAACACCTGAGCGTCCTCCACCAGCGGCTTGCCCACCTCCAGGATCACCCGACGCACCTCGTCGTTGGGCAACTCCAGCGGCACCACCACCGCCAGGTCCCGCAGCACCGCCGGGAAACGCGGCAGCGACCGGTACGCCGGCACCAGCTTCGAGGCCGCGTACAGCGGCTCCGTGTCCAACTCGAAGACGAACACCCCGTCCGGCAGGCCCAGCGCCTTCGCCACCCGGGGGTGCACCTCGCCCACGTGGCCCAGCACCGTGCCGTCCGCCGCCTTCACCTGCGCCACGGCCTTCGGGTGGTACGCCGCTGGCCCCGCGGGCACGTACGTCACGCCCTCCACGCGGAGTGCGCCCAGTAGCCCCTCCACCGCCGCCTTCGCGTCGTAGAAGTCCGCGCGGGCATCCTTGTGCGTCCAGCTCCGGCCACCACCGCGCAGGCCCCACACCAGACCCGCCACGCGAGGCACCTCGCGCGCCGCCGGACGCTGCCCCTGCCCGCCTTCCGCGTCCTGGAAGTAGGCCCGGCCCGTCTCGTAGATGGCCACCGCCTCCACCTGGTGCCGCACGCTGCGGGACAGGTTCTCCAGCAGGCCCGGCAGCAGGCTGGTGCGCATCACCGACTGCTCGGTGCTCAATGGATTGAGCAGCGCCACCGGCTTCTCCGCCCCACCCAGCACCTCCAGGCTGCGCGGCGCGACGAACGAGTAGTTCACCACCTCGTCGAAGCCCGCCCCGGCCAGCGCCTGACGCATGCGGCGCTCGGCCTCGGCATTCGCGGGCTCCGGGGCCAGCGTGGCCAGTCCCCGCGGGAGCGTCGCCGGAATGTTGTCGTAGCCGTAGATGCGCGCGACCTCCTCCAACAGGTCCTCCTCGCGCTCCACGTCGACACGGGCCCGAGGCACCTCGTACGTCGCCTGCCCCGTCCCCTCCTCCACCGCCTTGAAGCCCAGCGCCTCCAGGATGCGGCGGACCTCCTTCTCCGCCACGGCCACGCCCAGCACCTGCTCCACCCGGGCGAAGCGCAGCGTCACCTTCCGAGGCGGCTTCGGCGCCGGGTACACGTCCACGCGGCCAGGAGCCACCGTGCCCCCCGCCAGCTCCGCGATGAGCTGTGCCGCCCGGTCAATGGCCGGCACCACGGCGTCCATGTCCGCCCCGCGCTCGAAGCGGTGCGATGCCTCCGTGTGCAGCCCGTGCCGCTTCGACGAACGCCGCACCGTGGAACCCTGGAAGTTCGCCGACTCCAGCACCAGCCGCCGGGTGCCCTCGGTCACCTCGCTGTCGCCGCCGCCCATGACGCCAGCGATGGCCTGCGCCCGGTCCTTGTCCGCGATGACCAGGTCATCCACGTCCAGGACGCGGTCCTTGCCGTCCAGCGTCTTGAGCTTCTCGCCGCGCGTCGCCGTACGGACGACAATCTCCTGACCGGCCAGCTTCTCCAGGTCGAAGGCGTGCAGCGGCTGCCCGTACTCCAGGTTCACGTAGTTGGTGACATCCACCACGTTGTTGATGGCGCGCACCCCGGCCGCCTTCAGCCGGTCCTGCATCCACTGCGGAGACGGGCCAATCTTCACGTTCTCCACCACGCGCGCCACGTAGCGCGGGCAGCGGTCCGGGGCCTCCACGCGCACCTTCACCTGCTCGGCGGCGGGCGTGCCCGACTCCGCGGGCTTCGGCTGGGGCACCTTCAACGCGGAGCCCGTCACCACGCTCACCTCGCGCGCCACGCCCAGGTGGCTGAGCGCGTCCGGGCGGTTCGGCGTGACGTTCACCTCCAGCACCACGCCATCCAGCCCCACGGCCTCCGCGATGGGCGTGCCCACGCGCGTGTCCGCCGGAAGGATGAGCAGGCCGCTGGACTCCTCGCTCAGGCCCAGCTCCTTGGACGAGCAGAGCATGCCGAAGCTGTCCACGCCGCGCAGCGCCGCCTGCTTGATGTCCATGCCGTTGGGCAGCTTCGCGCCCACGGTGGCCAGCGGCACCTTGTCGCCCACCTTGAAGTTCTTCGCGCCGCACACCACCTGGAGCAGCGCCGTCCCGCCGATGTCCACCTGCGTGACGGACAGCTTGTCCGCGTTGGGGTGCTGCACGGACTCCTTGATTTGCGCCACCACCACGCCGCGAAGGGCTTCCGCGGGGCGCTCCATTCCCTCAATCTCCAGGCCCGCGGCGGTCAGCTTGCGCGCCAGCTCGTCCTCGGACGGCGGCAGCGCCACGTAATCGCCCAGCCACTTCACCGAAATCTTCACAGGTCCACCCTCTTCATCAATCGGCTGGAACACGGGGGCCCACCAGCGGCCCCCTGGAATCTCAGAACTGCTCGAGGAACCGCGCGTCGTTCTCGAACATCATCCGCAGGTCGTCGATGCGGTAGCGCAGCATGGCGATGCGCTCCACGCCCATGCCGAACGCGTAGCCCGTCACCTCGTTCGGGTCATACCCGGCGGAGGTGAAGACGTTGGGGTGCACCATGCCGCTGCCCAGCACCTCCAACCACCCCGTCTGCTTGCAGATGCGGCAGCCCTTGCCCGCGCAGTTCGTGCAGGTGATGTCCACCTCGGCGGAGGGCTCCGTGAAGGGGAAGAAGGACGGGCGGAAGCGCGTGCGCGTGTCCGAACCGAAGAACGCCGTCACGAACGCCGCCAACGAGCCCTTCAGCTCGGCGAACGTCACGCCCTTGTCCACCAGCAGGCCTTCCACCTGGTGGAACATCGGCGTGTGCGTGATGTCCGAGTCGCGCCGGTACACCCGGCCCGGCATCACCGCGCGGATGGGCGGCTTGCGGTTGAGCATGTACCGCACCTGCACCGGGGACGTGTGCGTGCGCAGCAGCGCGGAGCTGTCCGCCTTCTTCGCGTGGCCCAGCGTGGCCTCGTCCACGTAGAAGGTGTCCTGCATGTCCCGCGCGGGGTGGTCCTTCGGCAGGTTCAGCGCTTCGAAGTTGAAGTAGTCCAGCTCGATCTCGGGGCCGCTGGCCACGTCGAAGCCGAGCCGCGAGAAGGTCCGGACAATCTCCTCCATCGTCCGCGACACGGGGTGCCGGCTGCCCAGCGCCACGCCGCGTCCGGGCAGCGTCACGTCCAGGCCCGGGCCCTGAAGCTGGGCCTCCAGCGCGGCCGCCTCGGCGCGCTCCACGGCCTCGGCGAGCAGCTTCTCCAGCTCCGCCTTCACGCTGTTGGCCACCTCGCCCAGCGAGCGCCGCTCGTCCGGGGGCAGCTTGCCCATGCCGCCCAGCACGCCGGACAGCTCACCCTTCTTGCCCAGGTAGCGGACCCGCAGTGCTTCCACCGCGGACAGCTCCGACGCGCCGCCAATCTCCCGCCTCGCGGACTCCGCGAGCGCCAGCAACCGATCCCGCATGGACTTCCGCCTCCGTTCCAGTTCCCCGCGCGCCCTTGGCGCCGAGGCAAAAAAAAGGGCCGCCCCAGAGAGGCAGCCCGTTCAAACATCCGGACAGGGTGGCCAGCTTCAGCCCACCACCCCACCCGTTCTGTCTCCAGCCTTGCGGGCTGGATGTGTCTCAGGCCGCCTTCGCGATGTTGGCGACGGCCGCAAAACCCGACGGATCCGCGATGGCCATGTCGGACAGAACCTTGCGGTCCAGGCCGATCTTCGCCTTCGCGAGGCCCGCGATCAGCTTCGAATAGGAGAGGCCCACCGTGCGGGCGGCCGCGTTGATGCGGACGATCCACAGGCGACGGAAGTCCCGCTTGCGCTGCATGCGGTCGCGGCTGGCGTAGTCCAGCGCCCGCTCAACCGCCTCGTTGGCGCGCTTGTAGCAGTTCTTCCGACGGCCGCGGTAACCCTTGGCCAGCTTCAAAATCCTATTACGACGACGACGGGCCTTGACACCCTTCTTCACGCGCATGACTGCCTCACTTCGGACTGCGTAGTTTGGAAGCCCCCCGGCGCAGGCTTACCGCCGCTCCGACGAGGCCACGTTGTCCCTGACTTCAGAACCGCGAAATCAGCCCCCGTAGGGGAACATCTCCTTGATGACCTTCTTCGCGTCCATGTCGCGAAGGTGGCCGGTCCCGCGGTTGCTGCGCTTGGACTTCGGCGTCTTCGAGAACGTGAAGAGGTGCTTCGCGAAGGCCTTGCCGTGCTTGACCTTGCCGCTCTTCTTCACGTCAAAGCGCTTCTTCGCGCTGCTGCGGGTCTTCAACTTCGGCATCGTCCTGATCCTTCCATGCCCCGTGCCGTTGGACTTGAGCGGCAGGTGCGAGAACTCTCGAAAATTGGGGAACTTGGGCAGGCTCCCCTCGAAAGTGCGCAAAGATACTTAGGTGCAACAGGGAGTCAAGGCCCGTCAGCAAGCCAACAGGCGTCCTGAACTCCCGATCACGGCAGGGCCGCTTCCTTCGCCAGCAGGGCCTCGAAGTCCGTCACCTTCATCGTCTTGAGGTCCTCGCCGCCATACCGCCGCGGCGACACGCCCTCGCCCGACACCTCGTTGTCGCCCACCACCAGGGTGAACGGCACCTTCTGGAGCTGGGCTTCGCGGATCTTCGCGTTCATCGACAGGCCGCGCTCGTCGAACTCCACCCGGTAGCCCTTCGCCCTCAAGGAGTCCCGAACCTTCCGAGCGTAGTCGTTCTGCCGGTCCGCCACCGTCACCAGCACCGCCTGGATGGGGGCCAGCCAGGCCGGGAAGGCGCCGGCGAAGTGCTCGATGAGGATGGCCGTGAAGCGCTCGAACGAGCCGAAGATGGCGCGGTGGAGCACCACGGGGCGGTGCTCGGCGTTGTCCTCGCCCACGTAGGTCAGGTCGAAGCGCTCGGGCGCCAGGTAGTCCAGCTGCATGGTGCCCAGCTGCCACCGGCGGCCGATGCTGTCCGACACCGCGAAGTCGATCTTCGGGCCGTAGAACGCGCCGTCACCCGGGGCCAGCTCGTACTCGAGGCCCAGCGACTCCAGCGCGGCCTTGAGGCCGCCCTCGGCGCGATCCCACAGGGAGTCATCGCCCAGGCGCTGCTCGGGCCGCGTGGATAGCTTCACCGCGTAGGTGAGGCCCACCGCCTTGTAGACGTGGTCCAGGAGCTTCACGAAGCGCCGCACCTCGTCGGTGATCTGCGCCTCCGTGCAGTAGATGTGCGCGTCGTCCTGCGCGAACTGGCGCACGCGCGTGAGGCCGCCCAGGGAGCCCGCCGCCTCGTTGCGGTGCAGCACGTCCTGCGTGTGGTAGCGCAGCGGCAGGTCGCGGTAGCTGTGCTTCTTGAAGCCGTAGAACAGGTGGTGCGACGGGCAGTTCATCGGCTTGAGCGAGAAGTCATGCTCCCCCGACTCGCTGTCGAGCACGAGGAACATGTTCTCCTTGTACTTGCCCCAGTGGCCGCTGGTCTCCCACAGCCCCTTGTTGAACATCAGGGGCGTCTTGATCTCCACGTAGCCGTCGTTCTGCGTCAGCTGACGCATCCAGTTCGACAGCGTGGTGTAGAGCGTGGTGCCCTTCGGGGTCCAGAAGGCGGAGCCCGGCGAGTACGGGTGGAAGTGGAAGAGGTCCAGCTCCTTGCCCAGCTTGCGGTGGTCGCGCTTCTTCGACTCCTCGATGCGCGTCAGGTACTCCGCCAGTTGCTTCTTGTCGAAGAAGGCAGTGCCGTAGACGCGCTGGAGCATCGGGTTGCGGTGGTCCCCCCTCCAGTACGCTCCGCTGGAGGAGAGGATCTTGATGATGCCGATCTTCCCCGTGCTGGGCGCGTGGGGCCCCAGGCAGAAGTCCACCCAGTCACCGTGCGTGTAGAGCGTCAGCGTCTTGGCGCCCTTGGCCGCGATGTCCTTGACGATCTCGACCTTGAACTTCTCGCCCTTCTCCTCGAACAGGCGCACGGCCTCGTCCATGGAGATTTCGGTGCGGACGAAGGCCATGTCCCGCTTCAGCTCGGCGTTCGCCTCTGCCTCGATCTTCTCCAGGTCCTCGGGCGTGAAGGGCTTCTCGCGGAAGAAATCGTAATAGAAGCCCTCCTCCGTCGCGGGACCGATGGTCACCTGCGTGCCCGGGAAGAGCTTCTGCACCGCGCTGGCCACCACGTGGGCGGCGTCGTGGCGGATCAACTCCAGGGACTCGGGGCTCTTGGGCGTGAAGATCTGCAGCTTCACGTCCTCGTCCAGCTTGCGGGCCAGGTCCATGTCCTGGCCATTCACGCGCGCGAAGAGGGCGGCCTTCGCCAGGCCGGGGCCGATGCTCTCCCGCACGAAGTCCGCGATCGTGGTCCCCCGGGCCGTCTGCTTCTGCGAGCCGTCGGGGAGCGTCACCGTGATGATGTCGGACATGCGAACCTCGGAAAAAAAACGGGCGGCAGGCTCTTTTAAAGCCGTGCCGCCCGCTGAAGTCACTCTTTGATGATGGGTCGTAGTGGGATCGAACCACTGACCCCTACCGTGTCAAGGTAGTGCTCTACCGCTGAGCTAACGACCCGTTGCAGCCGCTTCGGTGGCGCGGGGAATAACAGCGGGCTCCCCCAACTGTCAAGCAAACACAGAAGGGTTCTTCAACTCTTCCCGCGCGCCTTCGGATCCGCCGTTTCCAGCAGCGTGTGGACCCGGGACATGACGGCGTCGAACATCGCCGGGGTCAGCCGCCCCGTCTGCGTGTTCTGCTGGCTGACGTGGTAGCAGCCCAGCAGCGTCCGGCCGCCCGGCAGGCGCAGCTCCGCCCCATGCCCGAACGCGGGCCGAGGCGACGGTACCTCCATCCCCTGCCGCGCCAGGGCCACGAGCGCGGCGTTCCAGCCGATGGCCCCCAGCGCGAGCATCACCCGGCCCGGCAGCAGCGCCAGCTCGCGATCCAGGAACGGTGCGCAGCGGGCCAGCTCCTCTGGGAGGGGCTTGTTGTCGGGCGGAGCACAGCGCGCCGCCGACACGATGAAGGCGTCCTTCAGCCGGAGCCCGTCATCCCGGTGCTCGCTGAGGGCCTGATTCGCGAAGCCCGCGCGGTGCAACCCGGCATAGAGGAAGTCGCCCGAGCGGTCTCCGGTGAACATCCGCCCCGTCCGGTTCGCCCCATGGGCCGCCGGCGCCAGCCCGACGATGATGAGCCGGGCCTTGGGGTCTCCAAAGCCGGGAACGGGCAATCCCCAGTAATTCCAGTCGCGGTAGGCGCGGCGCTTTACTCGCGCCACCTCCTCCCGCCACTCCACCAGCCGGGGACAGGCCCGGCAGTCGGTGATCTCCTTGTGTAGCGACTCCAGCTTCGTCACGGCGACTTGGGCTCCCCCGTGTAGAGCCGCGTCCGGCGGTAGCGCTCCACCACCACGCTCAGGACCACCTTGAGGATGGCCGCCACCGGCACCGCCAGCAGGATGCCCACGAAGCCGAACAGCTCACCGAAGGCGAGGATGGCCAGGATGATCGCCACCGGCGCCAGCCCGACCTTCTCCCCCACGATTCGCGGGGTGATGACGAAGCCCTCCAGCATCTGCCCGATGACGAAGGTGGCCGCCACCGCCGCCAGTTGCCACGGCCCCTGCCACGACAGCATGAGCCCCACCAGCGACAGCACGATGCCCACGCCCGTGCCCAGGTACGGCACCATGTTGCCGAAGCCGGCAATCACCCCAATGACAATGGCCATGTCGATGCGCGCCGCGGACAGGCCCGCCGCATAGATGACCGACAGCACGCCGCCGACGATGAGTTGGCCGCGCACGAAGGCGGAGAGCACCTCATCCACCTCCGCGAAGCGCCGGCTCACCAGTCCCACTGCGCGCCGGGGCAGCAGGTCCTTCACCATGCCCATCAGCCGGGGGTAGTCCTGCAGGAAGAAGAAGGCCAGCACCGGCACCACCGACAGGCCCAGCAACGTCACCACCAGCCGCGCCGTGTTGCCCGCGAAGCTCGCCAGGATGCGCGCCGCCGCCGGCCCCGCGCTCTGGACCAGCTCTGACGCCTGCTTTCCCAGCTCGGTGGTGCGCTGGCGTACCAGGTCCGGCAACGAATGCCCCACCAACCCTTCCACCTTCGGCACCACCTGGGTGCTCGCGCGGTGGAAGAAGTCCGGCAGCTTCGACGCCTCCTCCCGGAACACCGGGATGAGGTACAGCACCGCGCCGACCAGCATCAGCGTCCCCACCGCGAAGACGAGCGTCGTCCCCCACGTGCGGTCCAGCCGCCGCTTCTCCAACTCGGTGACGATGGGATTGAAGATGTACGCGCCCGACAGTGCGAGCAGCACTGGCACCGCCACTCCGCCAAAGACGGAGAGCAGCGCGAACACCAGCCCCAGCGAGCCCACCATCACCCCCGACCACCACAGGTCGATGCGCCGGGCGTCCGTCTCGGACAGGGCATTCTCGGCCACCGCCACGGGCTCGGCGACCCGCGCACGGGCCGGCTCGGCCGCGGCCTTGTCCTGGCCACGCGGCGGCGGCACCTCGTGAAGCAAGGGGGCGGACCGAGCCGGCGGCGGTACGGCAGCGGCGGCGGGTTTCACGGCGGCGGGGGAACGACCTTTCCTGCGGCGTCCGATGGCGCTCTCCTCTTCAGTCCCAGCTACGGCGGCGTCATGTCCTGATTGCACTTCACGAAAGCACAAGAAACGGGCTTTCGTGGAGGCCCGCCCGCTTTACACCCAGCCCGGCGTCACTCCGAACCACCGGCCTTCGGCCCAGAGGCGCGGAGCTGGATGGTCAGCCGCGCGCGGGCCCGGCTGGGCTCGAAGTACGTCGTATAGGGCCAGTACCCCTGCTTCTTCACTTCAATCTCGTGCAGGCCGCTGCCCACTCGCAGCGCCTTGGGGGAACCCGAGAAGTCGCTGCAGAGCCCCTGCCAGACGCCATCTAGATACACCTCCGCGTCCACGGGCTCGCAGAGCAGTGCCAGGTTGCCGCTGGGATTCTGGGCTTCCGCCATCAGCTCGCGGGCCTTGAGCAGGGACTCGGGCTCCTGACGCTTCGCACACCCAGCGAACGTGGACACCATCACCAACAGCAGAACCTTCCGCATCAGCTGGCCGAGGACCTCGAAGTCACTGCGTGACGATCACGACCCGGCCCTCGGCCAGGAAGCGCGTGTTGGCCTCGACGAGCGCCTTCGCATCCTCCGAGGCGAGCACCAGGTCGGAACCTTTGGAACCCTTGGCCTTCACCACCAGGGGCTTGTCCCCCACCAGCGAGGCCTTCTTCGCCGCATCCAGGCTCTGGAACCAGGCGGCCACGGCCGTCGCGGCACGGCGCTCGCTGGCCAGCGCCGCCGCGCCGTAGAGCGCCTTGCCGCTGTCATCCAAGAGGCGGGGCGCCAGCACGGGCTGCACACCGAGCCCTCGCGCATCTACCACCAGGCCTGTGTACTTCTTCGCGCCCGCGCCGTTGATGGCGATGACGGTGTCCGCGGCGGGCGGCGCGAACAGCGACGCGGTGAGGGCCGACAGCGGCACCTCCACGTCAATCTCCACGCCACTGTCGGAGAAGAACCGCCGGGCGACGACCTTGTAGCCGCCCATCGCGGCCTCCACTCGCTTGCGGACGTCGTCGCGGGCCAGCTCGTCCGCCACGGTGCGCCCCGCGCTGATGTGGAGGCGCCCGGCCTGGTCCATGAGATTCTGGACGGCGGATCGCTTGGCGATCCGCTCGGCCCCTAGCCGGGCCTGTCCGGGGTTGGAGGCCTTCAGGTCGGGAGCACCCACTCCCGTGGCCCGCAGAACCTGCCCTTCCCAATTGACGCCCGGTGCCCCCGGTGCCGTTTTCTCGGCGGCGACGGTGGGCTTCGGGGCCTTCGCTTCCTTGCCCTGGCCGAACGCGGTCAGTGGCACGGCCAGCAATATCCCCCACAGCGAGTGCCTCACGGGAAATCCTCCAGCCCCTCGTCCGACGTCGCGGGTCGTGTCAGGGCAGAATGGCTTCCCATTCAACGGGCCTGCTTCCGGGGAAGTCAAGGCAGGCCCCTGCGGCACGGCGGGTATGCGTCAGTTCTCGTTGCCGTGACGGTCGACGTAGGCGTCGATCATCTTGCGGTGACGATCGGTGAGCAACGTGAAGCGCACACCCGAGCGCTCGCGCTTGGCCCCCAGCTCGGCCCACTCACGGACCACTTCACCCTCGGCGTAGATGATCTCCTCCGAGCCCGGGAGCTGGAACTGGAGGCCGATGCGCTTGGCCTCGTGCTGAGGCTCGAGCAGCCGGGCGAGGCTCAGCCCTTCCTGGCTGATGTCCGCGGCCCGCGACATGTACGGCACGCCACCCATGTACTTGTTCAGGTAGATGTCGAGGGGCGCCCGCTTGTTCTTCCGCTTGTCGCTCATGGCTTCTTCGCCTCCGGTCAGGTGGTGCAACAGGTTGCTCCGGGGGTGAAGCAACCTGGATGCAGGGTAGAGGCGCGCGCCGAACGCGCAAGAAAACGGACGGCGCGCGGAGGACTCGCGCGCTTGCTGTGCTTCCTCGATGAATTCTTCGCGCGGGCTTGTGTCTTTCGAGCACGCGGCCGCGCTCTATAGTGCGCCGGTTCTCATGAAAGGTGGATGCATGCGATCGATGTGGACGGCGGCCCTGGTGTTCGCGCTCGGCGCGACGGGCGCCCAGGCGCAGGACTCGAAGTCGGCGAAGAAGCCCGCGGCCAAGGCCGCACCGGCGACTCCGGCCGCCGCGCCGGCGGCGCCCGCTGCGCTGTCCGAGGAGGACCAGCAGACCCTCTACACGCTCGGTCTCTCCATTGGCCGTGATTTGTCCCTCTTCGCGCTGTCGCCCGAGGAGTTGAAGGTGCTGCAACAGGGCCTGTCCGACGGACTCGGTGGAAAGACGTCCGACATCGACCCGAAGGAGCAGGCTCAGCGGATTCAGGCCTTCGCCAAGAGCCGGCAGGCCCTTGCGGGCAAGGCCGCGCTGGAGCGCGCCGCCAAGGAGCCCGGCGCGGAGGTGCTTCCCTCCGGCGTCATCTACAAGCAGGTCCAGGCGGGAACCGGCCGCAGCCCGCGCGCCGTCGACACCGTCAAGGTCCACTACGAGGGCCGGCTGGTGGACGGCACCATCTTCGACACCTCCGCCCGCCGTGGAATCCCCGTCGAGTTCCCGCTCAACGGCGTCATCCCCTGCTGGACGCAGGGCGTGGCGAAGATGAAGGTGGGCGGCAAGGCGAAGCTCACCTGCCCTGGCAACACCGCCTACGGTGAGCGGCCGCCCTCTGGCTCGCGCATCCCGCCCAACGCCGTCCTCACCTTCGACGTCGAGCTCATCGACATCCCCGGCGACACGTCCCGGCAGCCGTAGGTCAGCGACTCAGGGCGGCCTCGGCGGCGCGGATCAGCGGCTCCGCGCTCACCGGGGCCCCGGTCGCATGAATCATCCACTGGTCCGGCGTCACCGAGCCGTAGGTGGCCATGCGTTCGAACTCGGCGCCCAGCGGTCCCTTGCGCTTCAGGTGCTCTTCAATCTGGAACGCGATGAGGTGGCCCAGCGGATAATCGGGCAGGTAGAGCGGATAGCTGATCATGTGGCTGTAGACGGCCAGCAGCGTGCTCCCCTCCCCGCCCAGCACCGGCGCGAAGTACTGGTTCCACACCTCGCGGGCAATGCCCACCACCGCCTCGCGAAGCTGCACGGGCGTGGCATCCGGGTGCGCGTACATCCAGTGCCACACCGACATGTCCACCAGCGCGATGCCCGCGCGCTCCCACGTCTGCCACAGCTCGCCGAGCACCCGCTCCCGCTCGCTCGCCGCGTCCGGCTTGCCCAGTCCGAGCAACTCCAGGTCGCGAGACTGGAACACGAAGGCCAGCGCCTCCGTGAAGGCGTTGTTGGGCACCCCCGCGAGCAGCGTGTGGTCCACGCCGTAGAGGCTGAACACCTGCTCCACGTTGTGCCCCAGCTCGTGCACCGCGATGTTGTAGCCCTTGTAGTCCATGCCCCCCTTCTCCACGCGCGTGCGCAGCCGGGGGAAGTCGCCTCGCCGAAGCGCCGGCTGTGCGTGCCCCGCTCCGCGCGACGCGTCCACGCGAATTCGCTCCGCCAGCCACGCGGCCTTCGCCTTCGTGAAGCCCATGCCCTGGAGGATGCGCGGCAGGTCCTTCGCGAACGCCTCCGCCGTGGGGTAGCGCTTGCGCGTCAGCGCATCCAGTTCGGACTCCTTCCGCTTGCCGCCCGGATTGAAGCCCGAGTACCAGAGGTCCTGCGGCTCCAGCTTCCGGCCCAGGCGCGCTTCAATCTCCTTCGCCACGCGCGGCACCAGCGGTGACTCCAGCACCTGTGTCAGCAAGGCCCGGACGCGCGCCTCAGGCAGCTCGCGGCCCAGCTCGAAGCTCCGGGCGATTCGCGTGGGTGCCACCGGCACGTAGGGGTCCGCCTGACGCGCCGCATGGAAGGTGGCCAGCAGGTGCGTGTAGCGCGTGTCCGGCTCCGGCGACGCATCCGGCTTCGTCGTGCGCGCGGGAGCATCCGCCTCCACCGTCTGCGGCGGCGCCACCGTGACGGTGTTGGTGAAGGGGTCCCAATCCAACCGCGGGTTGTCGATGACGGCCGCGGGAATCGTCTGCGTGATGATGCGCTCCATCACCTGGACGATCATCCGCTGCTTCAGCGCGCCCGTCGCCGCGTCGGAGTAGTCACCCTTCAGCTCGTCACGCAGGTTCCAGTGGCTGATGAGCCGCAGCCCCTTTGGGAAGGGGCGCCGTCCCTGCGCATCCACCAGGTGATGCATCCAGATGTTGTATTCGGCGATGTACAGGTTGGCCGCGGCGATGGCGCGCGAGGACGCCTGTTCAATCTCCGCGGGGACGCGCTGGTTGAAGCGCCCGGCCAGCCGCGTCTCGGCCCACTGCCGCCGCGTCCATGACGGCCCCTGCTCCACGCGCTCCGCCAACGTGGTGAGCGGGAAGTTGAGCAACACCACGAACCCCACGCGTGCGCGGAACAGGTCCGTGGTGACGTGGGCGGCCGGATCATACGCCGCCACCAGGGGCTCCACCGGCAGCAATGGCCCCAGGTCCAAATCCGTGTACCACTGAAGCTCGCGCCCGATTTCGTACAGGTGCCCGTCGAGCTGCTCGAACAACCGCTCCAGCCGCTGGAAGGTCGCGTCGAGCGCGTTCGGATCGGACAGGAACTGTTCACGTGCGAACGCCGCGAGGTCTCCGTCCTCCGGCCGCCACATCGCCGCCACCTGCTCCACGCCCCGCTCAATGCGGGCCCGCTGCGCCTCGCCGTGCCGCGTCACGAGCTCCGCCTTCAGGGCCGCCGCGTCGAACGTGGACGTCATGGCGGTGGGCTCCTTCTCCGGGACGTTGGCAGGGAGTGGTGCCTTGGACGACGCGGCAGGGAGGGCGGCCGGGCCCGTGCTCGACGGCACGACTGGTGTGGTGGAGCAACCCAGCGCGGCGAGAACGGGCAACAGACAGACGCGTGAGCGGCGGAACTTCGTCGACAAAGGCACGGAGCGCTCTCCAGAAAGCACGAAGGGCCCGACCCCGTGGGGCCGGACCCTCATGATGCAAGAAGCAGTTCGAACGACGCTCGGCTCAGGCCGCGCGGACGTTCTGCGCCTGCAGGCCCTTGGGGCCACGGGTCACTTCGAACTCCACCTTCTGACCCTCCTGCAGGGTGCGGAAGCCATCCATGTTGATGGCCGTGTGGTGGCAGAACACGTCCTCACCACCACCGTCCTGCGTGAGGAAACCGAAACCCTTCGCATCGTTGAACCACTTCACGGTACCAGTAGCCATTTGCTCTCTTCTTCTTTCGTCACGGACGCGAATATCCGCCGTCCGGTCCTACGAGCGAACCCGCCTAGACGGCTGCAATTTAAGCGTGGCCGCCCGGCGCGTCTACTCCAGACCGTCACCAACCGCACTTCTGGCCCTTGTTCTGCGCCTGGAGCCAGGTGCGGAGCGGGCTGAAGTAGTCGAGCAGCGGCGTGGCATCCATCTGCCGGGTTCCCGTCATGGCCTGGAGCGCGTCGGGCCACGGCTTGCTCGCACCCAGCTCCAACATGGCCTGGAGCCGCTTGCCGGCATCCTTGTTCCCATAGATGGAGCACTCGTGGAGGGCGCCCTTGTAGCCAGACGCCTCGCAGAGCGCCTTGTGGAACTGGAACTGGAGGATGCGCGCCAGGAAATACCGCGTATACGGAACGTTTGCAGGCACGTGGTACTTGGCCCCCGGGTCGAAGTCCTGCTCCGAACGGGCCACCGGCGCGGCGACGCCCTGGTACTTCTCCCGCAGCGTCCACCAGGACTTGTTGTAGTCCGCCGGCTGCACGCGGCCGGAGAACACCTCCCAGCGCCACTGGTCCACGAGCAGACCGAACGGCAGGAAGGCAATCTTCTCCAGCGCGTCCTTCATCTGAAGGTTGATGAGGTTCTTCTCGTTCTTCGGAACGGCCTTCAGCAACCCCGCCTGCTGCAGGTAGCCCGGGGTGATGGACAGCGTGAGCGCGTCACCAATGGCCTCGTGGAAGCCGTCGTTCGCGCCGGCCTGATAGAGCACCGGGAGCTGGTAGTAGTACGTGTAGTAGTAGTTGTGGCCCAGCTCGTGGTGGATGGTGACGAGGTCCTCCTCCGTGGGCTTGATGCACATCTTGATGCGCAGGTCGTTGCTGAAGTTCACGTCCCAGGCGCTGGCGTGGCAGACGACGTCGCGGCCTTCCGGCTTGGTGAACTGCGAGCGCTCGAAGAAGCTCGGCGGCAGCTCCTTGAGACCCAGCGAGGTGAAGAACTTCTCACCCAGCTTCACCATGCGCATCGCGTCATACTTCTGCTGCTTCAGCGCCGCGTCCACGTCCAGGCTGGCCTGTCCGGGGAAGGGCTCCACCAGCGGGTAGATGTTGTTCCACTCCTGCGCCCACATGTTGCCCAGCAGGTGCGCGGGAATCGGCTTGCCGTCGGGTACCTTGTCGGCGCCGTACTGCTTCGCCAGACGGCCGCGCACGTAGCAGTGCAGGTCGTCATAGAGCGGCTTCACCTGGCCCCACAGGCGCTGGGCCTCGACCTCGAACTCGCCCGGCGACATGTCATACGCGGAGCGCCAGAGCGTGCCCAGGTCGTTGAAGCCGATGTCCTTCGCGCCCTCGTTGGAGATGGACACCAGGCGCTCGTACAGCGGCCGCATGGGACGGGCCACGGAGTGCCAGCCCTGCCACGCGTCCAGCAGTTCGTCAAAGTTGCGGCTCTCCGCGATGACGTCGGACAGCACCTCCAGGTCGCGGCACTTCCCCTTCCCGTCCGGCCCGCAGTACTTGCCCTTGCCGTAGAGGCCCTCCAGCTTCGCCGCCGTGGCGGCCAGCTCGGACCGCCGCTCCGCGTCCGACGGCGCCGGCAGCGCCTGGGACACCTTGAGCAGGTGCAGCATGCGCGCGGTGTCCGCGTCCAACGTCAGGCCCTCGAAGCGCCGCGCCTCCTTGATGGCGCCGTTGACGTAGGCCAGCACCTCTTCGTTGACGAAGGCGGCGTTCTGCTCGGTGTCATCGGTGATGTACGTGGACTTGATCCACTCCGCGGTGGCTTGCTTCGTCCACAGGCTCTTGAGGTCCGCGTTCACCTTCTCCGCGAAGGCCTTCGCCTCTGCCGGCGAGGGCTGCGACGCGGCGGCGGGAGACTCGGCGGGCGTGGGCGCCTCGCGTGTCACTTGCGAATCCTGGGCACACCCCAGGAAGGCGGGCAGCACCATGACCGCGGCCGCACGCAGGAGGGAATTCAGGGGACGTTTCCGGTTCATGGCCGCGGACCGTAGAAGAACCCGCGACTGTTGACACTCCGAAACTGGGTGGTCCCCCTCCCGGTTCGGCACTGGCTCTGCCCGGCCGGGTACCGTGCGGGCGCTCCATGCCCGGCCTCCCGTGTCGCCCCACGGCGTTAAACCTTCACCCCATGTTGCTCGGACACATGAAGGCCCCCCACTGGCCCGCATCCGAAGAGGCGCTGGCGAACGCTCGTGACTTCTTGATGACGCTGAAGGATCGCCACGTCGTGGTGGCGCCCCACCCCAGTGTGGACGGGCTCGCCGCAGGGGCGCTGATGCTCCGCGCGCTCCAGGCCATGGGAGCGCGGGTCAAGGCGCAGGTACCGGCCAAGGGCGAGCATGCCCTCTCGCCAACCTTTCAGCAGCGCCTCCGCGCGGCACAGCCCGACGCATGGGTGGTGCTCGAGATGTCGTCGGATGCGATGGACGACTCCGTCGCTCCGCCGGGCCTCCCCACGCTCATCGTGGCGCCCCAAGCGGCCCCCGCTGGCAAGGCGGGCACGACCGTGCTCTCCGCACGGGGATTGGAGCCCGCGGTCAGTTGCAGCCTGCTCACCTACGCGCTCGTGTCGCCCTGCGTGGTGCCGGGCCCGTTGGAATGGCTGGCCGTCCTGGGGACCGTGGCGGACCAGGGCGTGGATGCGCCCATTCCCTTCCTCAAGGACGCCCTCCGCCGGGCGGGGCGCACCGCCGTGACGGAATCCGTGGCCTTGCTGAACGCGGCCCGGAAGTCCTCCCGGTACGCGGCACCGCTGGCGTTGGGAGTCCTCCTTCGCGCGGGCAGCGCCACCGATATCACCCGGGGCAACGTCCCTGGCGTCGACACATTGCATGACTGTCGACTGGAGGTGCAGCGCGAGGTGCTGAGGTGCTCGAAGACGCCACCGCGCATCGCCAGTCCCGTGGCGCTGTTGCTGTTCAGCTCGGAGGCCCAGGTCCATCCGCAGGTCGCGGTGCGCTGGGCCCAGCGACTCCCCGAGCACATCATCATCGCCGCCAACGCGGGCTACCTGCCGGGCCGCGTGGACTTCGCCGTTCGCAGCCGGACGCCGATGGAGCTCGGAGGGCTCCCGTTCAACGCAACCGGAGGCAGCCTCTCCCGGGAGGACTTCCTCCGCTTCGCCGCCGGACTGGGCTTCAAGGGCCTGCGCGACATTGACGTGGAGCGGCGGGGCGCGTTTCCCGGCTGATGCGGTATGACGCGGCCGTGATGCCACGCCCGCTCCTCCCCCTCCTGACAGTCCTCGCGCTCGCCGGCTGCGGCGACACTGCTCCCGACGATGCCGACGCCTGCGAGCGGTTCAGCTTTCCGCTGTCGGCGCCGAGCCCCTCCCACCACCTCGACACCTGCTCGAGCGAAGGGTGTGGCAACGGAGAGAATCCGCCCAACTCCGGCCTCCACTGCGGCAGCGTGGCCCCGTGCGGGAGCGCCTCCGAGCCCGTCTCCCCCTGCCTCTATGTCCACAACCTGGAGCACGGCCACGCGGTGTTCCTCTACAACTGCCCGGATGGCTGCCCGGACGAAGTCGCCAAGCTCGAAGCCGCGGCGGCGACAGCGCCTCGGGGAGGCAATGCCGTCCGCCGGGCCCTCGTCGCGCCGGATCCCACGCTTCCCCGGCGCGTTGCAGCGATGCTGTGGCGCCGGACGTACCTGACGGACTCCGCGGACCCCGACGCCCTTCGCTGCCTGCTGCGGCTCCAGGACGTCGACGCGCCGGAGCCGAGACTCACCTGCCCCGCGCCCTGAGCCGCACAACCTCCTCGCGCGATGTCGAACAGGTGAGGAGGTGAAAGGCCGCGGCGCGTTCCTCCGTGAACCCCGCCAACTCGCCCAATCATGACAGGAGGTGTCAACAATCCTCCGTAGGCTCGCCCCTCGTATGGACATCCCCCAGGAGGCAGGCATGCGGGACATGAAGGATTCACTGAAGGGACGCGTGGCACTGGTCGCGGGCGGCACGCGAGGAGCAGGCCGGGGCATCGCGGTGCAGCTCGGCGCGGCGGGCGCCACCGTCTACGTCACGGGCCGGACGACACGGGCCCAGCGCTCGGAGCAGAACCGGCCGGAGACCATTGAAGAGACCGCCGAGCAGGTGACGGCGGCGGGTGGGCTCGGCGTCGCCGTGCAGACGGACCACCTGGTGCCCGAACAGGTCCAGGCCCTGGTGGAGCGCATCGATGGGGAACAGGGCCGGCTGGACGTGCTCGTCAACGACATCTGGGGCGGCGAGTCCATCTTTGAGTGGAACAAGAGCGTGTGGGAGCACTCGCTCGACAAGGGGCTGCGGCTGCTCCGGCTGGGCGTGGACACGCACCTCATCACCAGCCACTTCGCCCTGCCGCTGCTCATCCGCCGCCCGGGAGGGCTCGTGGTCGAGGTCACCGACGGCACCGCCGACTACAACGCGACGAACTACCGCATCTCCACGTTCTACGACCTCGCGAAGGCCTCCGTGCTCCGGCTGGCCTGGAGCCAGGCTCGAGAGCTCAGGCCCCATGGCGCCACCGCCGTCGCGCTGACGCCGGGCTGGATGCGCTCCGAAGGCATGCTGGAGCACTTCGGCGTCACCGAGGCGAACTGGCGCGACGCGACGGTGAAGGAGCCCCACTTCGTCATCTCGGAGACGCCGGCCTATGTCGGCCGAGCCGTGGCCGCGCTGGCATCGGACGCGGACAAGGCCCGGTGGAACGGACAGTCCCTGTCCAGCGGCCAGCTCGCACGCGTCTACGGCTTCGCGGACCTGGATGGCAGCCAGCCCGATGCCTGGCGCTACGTCGTCGAGGTCCAGGACGCGGGCAAGCCCGCCGACGCCACTGGTTACCGGTAGACACTGCCCAGGGTGGGTCTTCCTGGACCACGGCTCGGGTGCTATTGATTTTCTCGCAATACTCGTTTTGCGGCCATCCCTGTCCGCGACACCCCCTGCGAGGAGACACCTTTGAGACACCTGAGAACCTCGGTCCCCGTGGCACTGCTGGGCCTCCTGGCGGCGTGCGGCGGCCCGGTGGAATCGCAGCCCGAAGTCGAGATCGCCACCACCGAGTCCGCGCTGAACTGCGACTCGATGAGCCGGGCCGTCCATCACCGCATCAAGCCGGCCAACGAAGACAGCCTCTACACGCTCAACGCGAACGAGGCCGCCAACGCCGCCACCACCTGGGGCTACACGGAAGACCGGGGCGTGGCCTTTCTCGCCGCGGCCTCCACGGGGACGGGGCTGTCCCCCGTCTACCGCATCTACAGCCCTAGCCGGCAGGAGCACTTCTGGACCATCGATGAGGCCGAGCGGAACGACCTCATGCAGAACGGGGGCTACACGACGGACGAGAACGTCGGCTTCTACGCGTCGAAGACGGCCGCCTCATGCCTCGTTCCGGTGTACCGCTTCTCCAACACCACGCTGCGCAAGCACCGCTTCGCCATCACCGAGGCCCAGCGCGACGCGCTCGCCTCCACCGGCTGGGTCAACCAGGGCATCAAATTCTACGCCGCCCCGGAGTCCGCGCCGCCGGTCGACACGAAGTTCACCTTCGCCGTCATCCCCGACACACAGAACGAGGTCCTCACCACGCCACCCACGCGACTCACGCACCGGCTCCAGTGGCTGGTGGACAACCGGAGCTCGCTCGACCTGCGCTTCGTGCTGCACACGGGCGACGTCGTGAACTGGGACACGCCGGACCACATCCAGTACGTGCGCGCCAGCGAGGCCACGGAGATTCTGGACGCCGCCGGCCTGCCCTACGTCTACGCCATTGGCAACCATGACACCGCGGCCGTGTGCCCCGGCGGCAGCGCCTGCCCGGGCAACGTCAACGCCAACTTGCGCGACACCACCACCTTCAACGCGCACTTCCCGCTCACGCGCTTCACCGCGCTGGGGGGCGTCTACGAGCCGGGGAAGATCGACAACTCCTACCACACGTTCTCCGCTGGCGACCTGGACTGGCTCGTGCTCAACCTGGAGCTGTGGGCCCGCACGGGCGCCGTGGACTGGGCGAAGACGGTGCTGGCGCAACATCCGCGTCACAACGTCATCATCAACACCCACTCCCACCTGAATGGCAGCGGCGCCATCGAGCAGAGCAACGGCGGCTATGGCAACAACAGCCCGCAATACGTGTTCGACCAGCTCATCAAGCAGTACGCCAACGTGCGGTTCGTCTTCTCCGGGCACACGGGCAATGCCGCGTACCGGACCAGCACGGGGGTCCACGGCAACACCATCCACCAAATCCTGACGTCGTACCACGAGAACACATCGAACCTGACGCGGTTGGTGGAGGTGGACACGGCGGCCAACACCTTCTCCACGCGGGTGTACTCGCCGATGACGAACGCGGAGAAACAGGACGGCTCTAAATTCGCCATCAGTAACGTGAGCTGGGTCCGCTGATGCTCTAGGGTAGGCGGGCCGTGACGTCCACGCCCGCCTCCCCTGCCCTCGTCTCCCGTGATCGCATCCGAGCCATCGACTGGCTCCGGGGCATCGCGGTGCTCTTCATGGTCCAGACGCACACCCTGGCCTTGCTCCTGCCCGAGCTGCGGCAGAGCGAATGGGTGGCGCGGCTGCTGCGCGTCGACGGGCTGGTGGCCCCCGCGTTCATCTTCTCCGCCGGCTTCGCCACCGCCCTGATGATGGTCCGCAGCGCCGCCAGCGGCGTGCTCCGCGAGCGCGTCCACCGCAACCTCCGCCGCGCTGGCGAGGTGCTCGCGGTGGCCACCCTGGTCAACTGGGCGTGGTTCCCCCTGCTGCGCGAGCCCCAGTGGCTCTTCCGCATGGACATCCTCCAGTGCGTGGGCCTGTGCCTGCTCATCGTCCTGCCGGTGGCCGCACTGCTCTCCGCGCGCCCCAAGGTGCTGAGCGTCGGCGCCTTCATGCTGGCCATGGCCACGTTCGCCGTGTCGCCCCTGGGTGAACAGGTGGATGGCCCCTGGGCCACGCTGACGGAGAAGTCCTCCTTCGCGCCCTTCCCGCTCCTGCCCTGGCTGGGCTACGCGTGGCTGGGCGTCTTCGCGGGAACGGTGGCGGGCGCCTGGGGCCGCGCCGGGCTCATCAAAGCGCTGCTGGTGCTGATGGGGCTGGGCTTCACGGGCGCGGTGCTCGGTGACTTCCTCTACGACCTCTACCCGCCCCACCGCTTCTTCGTCGCCAATCCCTCCAACGCGGCGGCGCGCTTCGGCTGGGTGAGCACGGTGCTGCTCGTGTTGACGTGGCTGGAGGCCCGGGTTCCCGTGAACGCAGCGCCGTCTCGGCTGCGGCGCTTCGTGGAGGTGTTCGGCACGTCGTCGCTGTCCGCGTACTTCTTCCACGAGATGCTGCTCTTCTATCGGCTGGGCGGCGTCTTCTCCTTCCAGCGCTTCTGGGGAGACCGCAGTGGCTGGCTCCAGTACTGGGTGCTGACGGCCGTCATCATCGGCCTCACCTTCGTGCTGTGCGTCGCCCTGGACCGGCTGGAGCGCGTGCTGCGGCCCGCGCTCCGTAATCTCTCGGGACGGCTGTTCCGGCAGGGCCAGCACGCCCCCGCCGGGCGCTGACTCAGTGACCCGCGGTGGATAGCGACTCGAAGGCGGCGATGACCTCCTTCGGCGCCTGCACCAGCTCGATGAGCACGCCCTCTCCTCCGAAGGGGAACTGCTCACTGCCCTTGGGGTGGATGAAGCAGATGTCGAAGCCCGCAGCCCCCTTGCGGATGCCGCCGGGGGCGAAGCGAAGGCCCTGGGACTCCAGCCACTGCACGGCCACGGGCAGGTCGTCCACCCAGAGGCCCACGTGGTTGAGCGGCGTCTCGTGGACGCGGGGCTTCTTCTCCGGATCCACGGGCTGCATCAAGTCCACCTCCACCTTGAAGGGGCCCGCGCCCGCGGTGACGATGTCCTCGTCCACGTTCTCGCGCTCGCTGCGGTAGGTGCCGTGGGGCGTCAAGCCCAGCAGGTCGACCCAGAGCTTGCGGAGCGGCGCCTTGTCCGCGCCTCCAATGGCGATCTGCTGGACACCCAAAATTCGAAATGGCCTGGCGGTCTGCATGGCGCGGCACCCTGTCAGACGGAGGTGCTCCAGACAAGGACGCCCGGCCCGGGTGTTCGCCGGAAAATTCATTCGGCTTTAGACCCTTTCTCGCGGGCCATGCGTTTTCGGGAGGCGACCTACTCACCGACCTTGGAGCCCTGATGTCCCCCTTCTCGCTGAAGCGCCAACTGACTGTCTGGGGAAGTGCCCTTCTCGTCGCCAGCACCCTGCCCGCGTGCCACAACCGGAGCCCCGCCGCCGACGAGCGGCCGAGCCTGGGGGCCGCACAGTCCGTTGCCAGGGATGACGACGCCGCGCACGCTCCTGAGCGAGAGGAGTACGTCGCGGACCGGGCCAGCGCCGAGCATTCCGTGGCAGCCCCGGCCCCTGCGGCTCCCCCGGCTTCCGCGCTCGCCGGGCCCGTTGCGCGCGCACCCGCGCCGCAAGCCGCCAAGAAGGTCTCCCTGGGCAAGGCCGAGCTGCACCGGCGCGAACCGCGCCCCATGAAGCCGTCCGCTGACGCCTTGGCGGGCGCGCCCCTCGAGTCCAAACCACAAGACGCCGCTCCCGCGGGCGGCAACACCTTCGAGGCCTGGAAGGCCAACGCCTTCGTCGAGACGGCCAAGGACCCGCTCTCCACGTTCGCCGCGGACGTAGACACCGCGTCGTACACGGTGTCACGCCGTTACCTCGTCAACGGCCAGCTCCCGCCCGCCTCCGCCGTCCGCGTGGAGGAGTTCGTCAACTACTTCAAGTTCCGCTACGCGCCCCCGGAGACGGGCGCCTTCGCGGTGCATCTGGAGGGCGCGCCCTCGCCCTTCGACGCCAAGCGCCACTTCCTGCGCGTGGGCGTGCAGGGCAAGGTGGTCTCGCGCTCGCAGCGCAAGCCCGCGCACCTCGTGTTCCTCGTGGACACGAGCGGCTCCATGCACTCGGAGGACAAGCTGCCGCTCGCGAGGGAGGCCATCAAGGTCGCCGTCAAGAACCTCAACGAGAACGACACCGTCGCCATCGTCACCTACGCGGGCAACACCCGGGACGTGCTGCCGCCGACGCCCGCCACCGACGCGAAGAGCATCCACGCCGCGCTCGACTCGCTCACGGCCGGTGGTGGCACGGCGATGGGCTCCGGCATGGAACTGGCCTACCGCCACGCCGTGAAGAAGGCCTCCGGCAGCGTGGTGTCCCGCGTCGTCGTCCTCACCGACGGTGACGCCAACATCGGCCGGAACGTGAGCGCCAACGCCATGCTGGACAGCATCCACAAGTACACGGCCGAGGGCGTCACCCTCACCACCGTGGGCTTCGGCATGGGCAACTACCGCGACGACCTGATGGAGAAGCTCGCGGACAAGGGCAACGGCAACTGCTTCTACGTGGACAGCCTGCGCGAGGCGAAGAAGGTGTTCGAGACTCAGCTCACCGGCACGCTGGAGGTCATCGCCAAGGACGTGAAGTTCCAGGTGGAGTTCAACCCCGCCGCCGTCCGCCGCTACCGGCTGGTGGGCTATGAGAACCGCGACGTCGCTGACCACGACTTCCGCAACGACAAGGTGGACGCGGGCGAGATTGGCGCCGGCCACAACGTCACCGCCGTGTACGAGGTGGAGCTGACGGGTGAAGCCACCGAGGCGCTGGCCACCGTCCGCGTCCGCGCCAAGGCGCCCAACGGCACCGAGGCCTCCGAGCGCGAATTCCGCTTCGAGCGCACGAAGCTGCGTGACACGCTGGCGCAGGCGTCGCCGGACTTCCGCTTCGCCGTCGCCGTGGCCGCCACCGCCGACGTCCTCCGCGACAGCCCCTCCGCGGAGGGTTGGAGCCTGGCCACGGCCGAGAAGCTGGCCGAGGGCGCCACCGAGGGTGACGCCGACCGCAAGGAGTTCGTGCGGCTGGTGACGCAGGCCCGCGCCCTCAAGGGCGCCTCCGTCCGGGGCCGCTGACACCGGGGCGCAAGCCCGCACACACGTCGGGGTGGAGGGTGCCCGGGGGCCCTTCCACCCCGATGCCGTTTTTGCGGGGTATGCTGAGTGGCCATGCACCCCCTTCGCTCGAAGTCCCGACGCTTCCTCCTCCCTGTCGCCGCGGTGTTCGTCGCCTGTGGCGGTTGCAGTGACGACCCGTCTGGCGGCGGCGCGCCGCTGGGCGAGGAGCAACAGGGCATCGCCACCTTCTACAATGCCACCGGCTCCGGCAATTGCAGCTACGAGCCAACAGGTGACTTGATGGTGGCCGCCATGAACACGCCCCAGTACGCCAACAGCGCGGCCTGTGGACAGTGCGTGGACATCACCGGCCCCAAGGGCTCGGTCCGCGTGCGCATCGTGGACCGCTGCCCGGAGTGTGAATCCGGCCACCTGGACCTGAGCCGGGAAGCCTTCGCCCGCATCGCGGAGATGCAGCAGGGCCGGGTCAACATCACCTGGACGCCGGTGTCCTGCGACGTGGCGGGGAACATCGAGTACCACTTCAAGAACGGCAGCAATCCCTGGTGGACTGCCATCCAGGTCCGCAACCACCGCCTGCCCATCCAGAAGCTGGAGTGGCGACGCGGCACCGGTGGATGGCAGGACGTCCCGCGCGAGAGCTACAACTACTTCGTCAACTTGAGTGGAATGGGCGACGGCCCCTTCTCCGTGCGCGTCACCGCCGTGGACGGCCAGCAACTGGAAGACACGCTGGACAGAGTCCTCGACAACCGCAGTGCCGAGGGCTCTGGCCAGTTCCGCTAGCGCGCGGCGCGCGGTTCAGCGCCGCAGCATGGAGCGCAACAGCTCCAGGGCCTCGGTGACGTTCTGCCAGACCTGGAGCGACTTCATGACGCCCTCGCCCTCGCCCTGGATGGCGCGGCGCGAGGCGCGCTCCAGCGGGAGCAGCACGCCCTCCACCAGCTCGATTTGACGGCTCAGCTCGGCGGGTGACGGCCCCGCGAGCGCGGTGCGCTGCAAGGCCTCCGCGGGCACGTTGGCGGACACGTTCACAGGACGCTCCGCCAGCGCGGTGATGGCGCGAGAGAGCTGCTCCATGTACGCACCGAAGTCAGGCGAAGGCGCCAGTGCCGCCATCCGCACGGTGGGCGCGGACTCCGCCGGAGGCTCCGGCGGACGCTCCGACTGCGCCGCCACCCGCTCCGTCAGCGCCTTGAGCAGGTGCGCCATGTGCTTGAGGTACGGCGTCAGGTCCGGCCCCGCGGCCACGGGCGCGGCGACCACGGGCGCCGGGATGGCCTTCGCGGCCTTCACGGACTCGCGGCCCACCTGGGCCACCTCCAGCACGGCCTCGCGCAGGGACTCCAGGCGAGGCAGCACCTCCACCACGGGCCCCGGCTGCTCGTCACGCGCCTGGCTGGCGGAGACGTGGTTGGCCGCCTGCACCACCGCGTCCCGCACCGCGCCCAGTTGCTCCTCGATGCCACTGAGCTGACCGGTGACGCGGGCCACGGGGTCGTCGTCCTTGCCGCCCATGCGCTTCACGCGCGCGAAGCCCTGCTTGATGTCCTCCCAGCGCTTCGCCTTCTCCGGCGTCAGGCGCCCGCGCATCTCCGCCAGCTTGAGCAGGTTCTGCTCCGCCGCCGTCGTCAGCGTCTGGGACTCGCCTTGGTAGTGGTCGTCGATGAGCCGCTCGAGTTCGTCGTCGGTCATCGCGGAGACAATCTTCTCCGTCAGCTTGTTCATGTTGCGGTAGCTGCCCTGCAACTTGAACGCGGGCTCGGAGCGGAAGCGCTCGTCCTGCGCCGCCGAGGCGATGTACTGCAGGTTCACCTTCAGCAGCACCGACTGGGCCCGGAACATGCGCTGGAACACCGCGATGATTTCCTGGAGCTCCGCCGCCGCGTAGCCGTGCTTCAGCTCGCCCGTCTGGACCTCCTCGCCCTGCGCCATGCGAATGAGGCGGTGCGTGTCCGCCGGGTCGCGCGTGGCCAGCGGCGCCGTCACCGTGTTCGACGTGAGCGCGTTCTCGATGTAGCTGAGCGCGAACAGGTGCTCCTTGCCGTCGAGGATGTCACCCAGGTTGTAGGTGTCCGCGCGGTTGGCGAGCATGTCCGGGATGCGGAAGCGCTCACCCGTCTCCGTGTACGGGTTGCCGGCCATGACCACGCAGAACTTCTTGCCGCGCAAGTCATAGGTGCGCGTCCGGCCGTTCCACACGCCTTCCACGCGGCGCTGGCCGTCGCACAGGGAGATGAACTTCTGGAGCAGCTCCGGGTCCGTGTGCTGGATGTCGTCGAGGTAGAGCATCACGTTGTTGCCCATCTCGAAGGACAGGTTGATGCGCTCCACCTCCTGCCGGGACGTGGCGTTCGGCGCCTCGGCCGGGTCCAGCGACTTCACGGAGTGACCCAGCGCCGGGCCGTTCACCTTCACGAAGGTGAGCCCCAGGCGGCTGGCGACGTACTCCATCAGCGTCGTCTTGCCGTAGCCCGGGGGCGACATGAGCAGCAGCATGCCCATGCGGTCCGTGCGCTTGCCCTCGCCCGCCGCGCCCAGCTGCTTCGCCAGGTTGGCGCCAATGAGCGGCAGGTACACCTCGTCGATGAGCCGGTTGCGCACGAAGGACGACAGCACCTTCGGCGTCAGCTCCTCCAGGCGCAGCTTGCGGCGCTCGCGCTCCAGCAAGTCCCTCAGCAGCGCACGGTACGCCTGGTACTGGGGCACCCGCACCTGCCGGAACTCGCCCAGGCGCGCCAGGAACTCGTCCAGGCGCAGCGGCAGCTTCCGGTCCTGGATGCGCGAATGATTGCCCAGCAGCGCGGAGACCTCGGTGGCCGTCAGCGCGCCCGCCGTCTCGCGGTCCAGCTTGGAGCCGGTGAGCAGCAGCACCGCCGTCTCCAGCGCCACATGGACGGAATCCCCCGGACCCCCCTCGCGCTGCGCGAGGTAGCCGTCCAGCCACACCCGGGCGAGATCCAGCCGGGCGCCCAGGTCCTTCTCCAGGCCGCGCAGGTCGTCCTCGAACGCGGACCGCGTCCCGTGCCGGTCGAGCTCATGCAGGAACGCGTCCCGCAGCGCCACCGCCTCGCCGCTGGTGGTGAAGCGCGGACGCTCCGCGCCCAGCTCCTCGACGAGGTAACGGCCCGCCTGCCGCGGCTCGGCCGGTGAGTGCGCCAGGCCGTTCGCAGTGAGGAACGTAGCGATGCGCTCGCCCAGTGCCTCACCCACCTCGGCCATGCTGCCGCCGGACGCGAAGGTGGTGCGCAGCCGCGCCAGGCTGCGCGCGCGCCGCTGGAACACGGTGCGGGCCGCCTCGTCCGCGTCGAAGGCCCAGTACAGCGCCGCCCAGGCGCGCGGCACCGGCGCGAAGCGCAACAGGCCGGCGCCCTGGTGCAGGCCCAGCAACTTCTCCAGGATGGAGACCGCGTCCGCGTCATGGACGCCGCGCTCGTAGCCCTCGTCGAAGCGGTCGGCCGCGTACGCGCGCACCTTCTCCAGCAGCGTGCCGCTGATGAGCGCCTCGTGCAGCGCATCCAGCGACTGGCCACGCTTGCCATCCTCCGCGTCCGCCAAGAGGCAGCCCGCGAGGTACTCGGCGCGGTAGACAGCCGGTGACTCGGAGACCAGGTGCTGCTCCCAGAGGTCGCGGTACTTCAGCAACTCCGCATCATCCACCTTCTGCGCGTAGTCCGTGCCGGTGAGCTGGAGGTACAGCTCACCGTCGCGCGGAAGCAGCGTCAGGTCCAGCGGCTGCGTGTTGACGTTGAAGCGGTACGTCCCCAGCTTGATGACGTTGTCGCCATCCGCGAACAGGTCCTGCCGGTCCCGTAGGGCGCGCAGCGCGTCCTGCTTGGCGGACTTCACGCGCGACATCACCTCGTCCGCGCGGACGCTGTCCTGAAGCTCCATCAGCTGGTCGGCCAGCTGGCGCAGCTTGAGGATCATCGCGTCGGAGGCGTAGTAGCCGTTGAGCTCGTCGTCCGTCTTGAAGGACTTGGCCCGGCGCTGCACGCCCTGGAGGATGCGCTCCGCGGCCCCGAAGAGGCTCTGCGCGCGGCGCTGCCGCTCGTCCAACAGTGACTGCTTGCGCGCGCCAAAGGCCTCCAGCAGCTCCTCGCGCTTCTGGGTGATCTGCTCCAGGAACTCGTCGAACTCGCCGAAGCGGCCCTCCAGCTCCTCCAACTGCACGGTGAGGCGGGACATCGCCTCGTCGCAGCGCTCCGGGCTGTCCGCCTGCGACAGCGAGCTTTCGATGCTCTGCCCCAGCAGCTTGAACTGCGCGCCGAACTCCGCGCGCTTCTCCCGGCCGGACAGCTCCTTGCGCTTGGCCGCGAGGCTGGCGCGCACGCGGTTGAGGCGGCTGAACAGCTCGGAGATGCCCTCCAGGATTCGCGCACGGGCCAGCGGGTCACCGACCTGGAGACCGCCAACGACCTCGCCCAGGACCTCCAGGCCGTGGGCCGTCCGCTCCACGTCCTCGCCCAGGGGCGCCAGCTCCACGGACGTCTGCACCGGCTCCAGTTGTGCCAGCAGCTCGTCCAGGCGCGAGGCCAGCGGCGCCAGCGCCTCGCCCGTCTGGAGGAACTCCACGCAGGCCGTGCTGACCCGGTCGGACGCCTCCACCACCGCGGTCTCCAGGACGTCCACGCGTCCCAGGTCCATGTAGCGGATGTCCTTCAACGTAATCAGGTGCCCGCGCTGCTTGCGCAGGTCCGCCAGCGCCTGCATGAAGGCTTCCGCGTGCGTGAGGTTCTCCGGCTGGACACGCAGCAGCAGCGTCTCCTGCTCCACCTCCGCGGCCGCCAGCGACTCGGTGGCGCGCTTCTGCATCGCGACCACCTTCTCGAACTCATCAATGATGAGCTCGGCGGTGCGCCGCAGGGTCTCCACCGGTTCCTGGAGGCCCGTCTCCTCATGGCCCAGCCAGTAGTACGCGTCCAGCGCGCGGGTGGCCGAGGACACCAGGTCCTCATACGTGCGCCGGGTGGGCTTCTCCGACTTCGCGATCCGCTGAATCGTCAGCGCGTCGGAGATGCCGCGCACCAGCTCCGCGTTGCCCACCTTGCCCAGGTAGCCCGGGGCCGGCGGCGTCCCCGCCGCGTGCTCGGCGGATACGAACGGGGTCTGCCACACCTGCATCGGGTGGACGCGCGTGGGCTCATCCGACGCGGAGCGGAAGATGACGAGCTGCCCGTCGGAGAACAGGCTCATGCCGTGCGCGACCAGGGGGTTCTGCACCTCCTTGCGCACCAGGTTGTACGGGAAGAGGACGTAGCAGCCGTCCGTCCGCCGGTGGAAGATGTAGAGCACGTCCTCGCCGTTGGGCGAGCGGATGGCGCGCTTGAACTCCATGCCTTCCGACGCCGCGGCGCCGTCGAAGACCTTGAAGTCCCCTGTCTGGAGGTAATAGCCGCCCGGGAAGACGATGCCCTGGTCCTCCGGCAGCCGCACGCACGCCTGCCCCATGGCATCGATGCGCACCACGTGCTGCGTGCGCGAGTTGAAGACGAGGTAGCGGTGCGTCTTCTCCCGGAACGGCAGCACCCGCAGCAGGATGAGCGTGCCCACCTGGGCCCAGGCGAACTCGGCATCGTCCAGCGACTGGTCCGGGTCGTCCACGGGCTCGCTGTAGATACCCATGCCGGTGGAGGTGTTGTCCTCCACCTTGATGGTGAGGTCGCCCTTCACCGTCTCCACGAACACCTGGTCCAGCACGTTGACGTGCGGGTGCTGGCCGGTGACGTAGTTGTCCCGCGTGGCCACCGTCCACTCGAAGTCGTGCGACGGCGGGAAGACGTGGTCGCGCTCGCCCTGGTTGTCCAGGTAGGTGGCGCGGCCCTCCAGGTCCAGGCTGAAGCGGAAGACCTTGATGTCGCGCAGCGACTGGCCCGTCTGGAAGACGGCCAG
This sequence comes from Myxococcus sp. CA005, assembly GCF_006518205.1. NCBI lineage: Bacteria > Pseudomonadati > Myxococcota > Myxococcia > Myxococcales > Myxococcaceae > Myxococcus > Myxococcus sp. CA005. The sequence continues at coordinate 33,066 of NZ_SRLV01000053.1, forward strand.
CAGGCGCGAGTCCAGCTTGCGAATCTGAAGGAGCTTCGCGTCCTTGTAGTACTTGTAGAGCTCGCCGAAGTCCTTCACGAAGCGCGGGTCCGCCAGGAACCCGCCGGCCTCGGAGGTGGGCGCCGCGGAGAAGTCGTACCCGTCGGCCGTCTTCTCGAACTTGTGCAGGGAGAACACGTCGGACACCGACGTCTCCCGCTTCAGGCCGATGAAGACGTTGTAGCCGAAGAGCAGGTACTTGCCGACGCTGGCGATATCGCACGGGACGCAGTTGTTCTCGGTGCGCACCCGCTCGTTGCCGATGACCGTCAGCTCGGTCCCACCGAAGAGCGCCTTGCGCCGCCCGTTGAGGTCCGTCGCCTTCGCGCCCAGCACATCCGCCTGCGACAGGAGCCGCGAACGGATGACCTCGTAGCTGCCGCCTTCCAGCGCCGCCTCGCCCGCGGGCGCCGCGCCCTTGCCACCGTCAGTTGCCATGAGTGTTCACCGGAAATGCGAAGACCCCCACCCCCGCACCCTCCCGAGCGGAGGGGCGCCACCCCGGAGGGGAGGCCGGAGTGAGGGTCGTCTTACGGCCGTGCCACCGCCGCCTGTTCACGGCGGTGGCCCATTGGGACTGTCAGCCCTGCTTGTCGACCGTGCCCGGCCGCGCCACGTCTTCCACCAGCGCCTTGAGGCCGGCCGAGGTCGCGGCCACGGGGCTGGCCGCCATCTTGTGCAGCAGCGCGGCCACGGCCAGGTTCTGCGCGTCGTTGCTCAGACCCGGCTTGGAGAGAATCTCCTTCAGGTCGGCCGGCAGGTCCTTCTCGCCGTTGAGGTAGCCGCCCAGCGCCGTCTTCAGCGCCTCGCCGTGGTCCAGCGCGCCGTCCACCGCCGTGCCGAACGACACCGCCTTGACGAAGCGCTCGAAGAACTGGCCGTCGCCACCGACGATGTTGAACTTCGCGTTGGCGAACGCCTTGGCCAGCACCTCGGCCTGCGCGTGCGCGATGTCCTTCTTCGCGCGGATGGCCTCCAGCTCCACGTCGCGCTCCTTGTTGAGCTTGAGGCGGAACTCCTCGTGCTCGCGGCCGACGCCGTCCATCAGCTTCATGGACGCGGCCTTCTCCGCCAGACCGCGGGCCTCGGCCAGCAGCTTCTCCTGGATGGCAGCGGCCTCGGCCAGCTGCTTCTCGCGCGTGGCAATGGCCTCCGCCTCGCCGCGCTTCTGGATGGCGCTGGCTTCCGCCTCCAGCACGCGCGCCTGAGCCAGGCCCTTCTCCTGCGCACCCGCGGCCTCCGCCAGCAGCTTCTCGCGGACGATGTTCGCCTCCGCGTGGCCCTGCTTCTCGATGGCGCCCGCCTCGGCTTCCTTCACGCGGACGTTGACCATGCCGAGCTTCTCCTGCGCCTGCGCGTCGGCCTCCTTCACGCGGACCTCGGCCAGGCCCTCGGCGGCGGCCTCGGCCTGGACGCCCTCGGCCAGACGGACCTTCGCCTTCGCCGTCTTGTCAGCGGCCTCCAGCTCGGCCTCGGCCAGCGTCAGCTTCTCCTTGGCGGTGAACTTGGCCACCTCGTTGGAGGCCTCGGCCGCCTTGATGTCCTTGACCAGCTTCTCCTGCGCCTGCGCCTCGGCGGTGATGAGCAGCGCGTCCTTGCGGCGGGTGGCCTCGGCCTTCACGCGCAGGTCCTTGATGCGCTCCTCCTCCTCCGCCACCGTCTTCTCCACGGCGATGCGGGCCCGCACCACGTCGGCGATGAGCTTCTTCTCGCCTTCGAGCGCCTTCTCCTTGGCGATGCGCTGCAGCTCCGTCTCACGCTCGCGGTTGATGGCTTCCAGGGCGCGGTCCTTCTCCACGCGCTCGGTCTCCACGCCCACCACGCGCTCGCGGTTCTTCTGCGCGACCTCGATCTGCCGGGCCTTGTTCTGCTCGTTGATGTTGATTTCTTCCTCGGCCTTGATGCGCGCCAGCTGGGCCTTGGCGTACTCCTCCTGCTTCACGCGCTCGGCCTCGGCCGTCTCGCGGGCCTGGATGCTGTCGATCTCGCGCTTCTGCTTCGCGGCGGCCTCTTCACGCTGACGCTCGAGGGCGAAGATGGCCTCATCCGCCTCGACGTTGCGCTTGGTGACGGCCATGCGCTCGTCCTGGCGCAGCTCGTTGGTGAAGACATTCTGCTTCGTCGTCAGCTCGGTGATCTTCCGGATGCCCTGCGCGTCGAGGATGTTGTCCTTGTCCAGCATCTCGACCGGGGTCTGCTCCAGGAAGTCGATGGCGCAGTCCTCCAGCATGTACCCGCTGAGGTCACGGCCGATGACGTTGACGACCTGGTCCTTGATCTCCTCGCGCTTGGTGTAGAGCTCCTCGAAGTCGAAGCTCTTGCCCACCGTCTTGAGGGCCTCCGAGAACTTGGCCTCGAAGAGGTTCTCCAGCGTCTCCTGGTCGGAGGCACGCGCGCAGCCAATGGTCTGCGCCACCTTCAGCACGTCCTCGCGCGTCTTGTTCACGCGGACGAAGAAGGTGACCTTGATGTCACCCCGGATGTTGTCCCGGCAGATGAGGCCTTCCTTGCCACGGCGGTCGATTTCCACCGTCTTCAAGGAGATGTCCATCACCTCGGCCCGGTTGATGATGGGGAACACCACCGCGCCGGTGAAGGTGACGACCGGCTCGTTCTTCAGCGTGTTGACGATGAGCACCTTGCCCTGGTCCACCTGCCGGTAGAGCCGGACGATGGTGAGGAGGATGCCTCCGAGAAGGATGATGCCACCGATGCCGGCAGCGACCGCGGTAATGGGGTCCATGGCCATTTCCTGATTGATGATGACAGCGGGCCTTGTATCAGGCGCCGGAGATCCCCCGCAAAAGCCCTCCGGCGTCGAATGTGACGGTCGCCCCCTCGGCGCGACCGGTAAGACTCAGCCTCGTGCCTTCACGCGAGCCAATGCCGCGGCGCGGGCCGGATCCTGGAGCTGCTCCATCTCCTCCGGCAGCAGCCAGTCGACCGGCTCCACTTCGTAGACGCGCCGCTCGGCGTCGTAGGCGAGGATCAGCGCCGGCTGCCCTCGCTTGAGTTCATTGGGCTTCGCGCAGACGACGTTGAGGATGACGCCCGCGCCGCCGTCCTCGAAGGTGGCGTGGCCCGTCTTGGCCGTCACGCTGCCGCTGGAGATGGTGCACACGCGGCCCATCAGCGCGTCGCGCCCCGGGGCGCGCCTGGTCACGAACACCGGCCGCAGGGGTCGGACCGCGAAGCCCGCCGTCACCGTCCCCGCCGCGAAGCACGCCAGCCCCAGCCCGCTGCTCAACAGCCACGACGGCATCATCCCGCCCAGCGCCTCGTGCAGCGGCTGCGCGCTCACCACCGACAGGAGCCAGGCGATGAACGCCACGAAGCTCACGGACACGGTGATGGGGATGCCCGCGAAGCCCATGGCCGCCAGGACTCCGCCACCGTCGACGTCGAAATCCGCGTCATGGGCGCCCAGCGCCTTCGCGCCGCCCAATGCCTTGCCACCACCCTCGATGGCCCCGCTCAATGCCTTGCCACCGCCCTCGATGGCCCCGCCCAATGCCTTGCCACCGCCCTCGATGGCCCCGCCCAGCGCCTTGCCGCCGCCCTCGATGGCCCCGCTCAGCGCCTTGCCGCCCGACTCCAGCGTGATGTCCCCATCGAACAGGTCGATGCCGACCGCGCCCGCGATGACGAACAGCCAGTACGTCATCACCACGCCGAGGACGATGGTGAAGATGGCGGTCGGGAAGGCCAGAATGGTGTCGAGGAAGGCGCTCATACGGCTTGCTCCCCACTCTAAACGAATGTCATTCCCATCGAAAACGCGCCTTGCGCTTTTCTGCCCTGTCCCTGGGCGGGCGGCCGGTCGGCACCTGCGTTGCCGCGCGGCCCCCCCCTGAGCACCACGGGAGGACGGCTCACATGGGGCGGGCGGGATTCCCCTGACGCAAGGCGCACGGCCCCTCACGCGGAACCAACCCGGCAGTCCCGTCCCCGGCCAGCAGCCCGGCCCGAGACGCAACTCAAGCGGATCCAGCGCGAGAGTACGGCCCCTGCCCTCCGGAGACACCGGTGGCCCGGTGAAGAAGACGGTGCTCACGAAGACCATGGTGGCCGCCGTGAAGGAGGCCGCCGAGTACCTGGGCCCCCCGCGGTGGCGCGGTCCTCGCATATCTACCCGTCCGTGCGCGCCATGTTCGAGCGCGGCCAGGTGGTGAACACCTGGTTCGACTCCGTGGACGAGCTGGCGGAGACGCGGAGCGGGAGCCTCCACTGTTCGGAGAAGGCCTTGCTGAACATGCTCGACACGTCCCGGCAGCGCCGGAGGCGGGCGGACCACTGAGCCCCCGCCTCACAGCGACCGCTGGTGGTTCAGGCCACCACGGCTTCGACGACGCTGGGCGGCATCGTCGTCGGGAAGACGTTGAACAGTCTCAGCCCCGCCTTCTCCAAGAGCGCCGTGTACTCCGGCCCCGTGCGCTCCCGGCCGCCCACGAGCACGAGCATGGCCAGATCGTAGAGGTTGCCGAAGTGGGGCACGTTGTCGCCGGGCAGCACCGTCTCCACGATGAGCAACCGCGAGTCGGGACGCATCGCCGCGCGGATGCACTTGAGGATGCGCAGGCTCTGCTCGTCATCCCAGTCATGGAGGATCTGCGACAGGATGTAGACGTCCTTGCCTTCGGGAACGATGCACTCGAAGAAGTCACCAGCGACGACGTCACACCGCGGCGACAGCCCCTGCTCGGCGATTCGCTCGCGGGCCTCCACCGCCACGTGTGGCATTTCGAAGACGGTGCCACGGACGCCGGGATTGGCCTTGAGGATGTGCGTCAGCAGCATGCCCGTACCGCCGCCCACGTCGACGATGCTGCGCGCGGAGGAGAAGTCATATCCGTTCACCACGGCGGGCGCGTTCAGCGTCTGGTACGCGGCCATGCTGCCATTGAAGATGGCGGCGACGTCGGGATGCGTCGTCATGTAGTTGAAGAACGTGTCGCCCATGAACTTCTCGACCGTGGGCTTGCCCGTCTTCAATGCGGTGACCAGGTCTCCCCACGCCTGCCACGACAGGATGTGTCCATGCGCCCGGAGCGAGCCATACACGGAGCCGGGGTTGTCCTTGCGAAGCATTCCGCCCAGCTCGGTGAGGGCCCAGCGCTGCGTGGACTCATCCTTCACGAGCACACCCAGGCCGCTGAGCAGTCGCAACAGCCGGCGCAGCGTGGGTGCATGAGTCCCACTCGCCTCGGCGAGCTCCTCGACCGTCTTGGGCGTATCACCGATGGTATCCGCGAGCTCGAGTTCCGCCATGATTTGAAGGCTTCGGGAAACCCAGAAGCCATAGACCATTTGCGTCATCTGCAGAGCGGCGGGCGGAGGCGCGTGAGAGGCTCGAGGTTGCTGGCTCATGTGTCCGTCTCCAAGGAGTTGAGTAGCATCGGCTAAGCTGCAACCTATAAGGTAGGCTGTAAAACTGCTACGGTTCTCTTATTCACCCTGAAGTCCGAGTCTCCCCGTGCGTGCTTACATCACCCGCCGAGAGGCCTTGCCCCGCAGCGCGCTTCACGAACTGCGGACCGCCCTGCTCGGCTCGCGCTTCGTGGCACGCAGTCCGTTGATGGGGACGTTCCAGGCCAGCCGGGGGTTTGCCTTCATCTTCACGCACGAGGGCCGCGCCACGTTGGAGGCCCGCTTCCCCTTCCTGGTGCCCTACCTGGCCCACGTGCTGGACCCGCTCCATGCGACAGGATTGTTGCCTTGGCATGAGCGGCTCTGGGGTTCGCGGCGGGAGCGGCCCGCCCCCAATGCATTCTATCTCAACCTCTTGTTGCTCGATGCGGGGCGCGGCGTGGGGCGACACATCGACGCGACACTGCAGGAGCCCAGCGGCGTCCCCGACGCGACGCCCCGGCACGTGAGCGTGCTGTATCTCCAGGTCCCCGAGCGCGCCCAGGGTGGTGAGCTGCGCCTTCTCCAGAATGACACCCCCGTGGGTGAAATCCGCCCACGCGAGGGCCTGCTGGTGCACTTCCGCGGCGACCTCCAACACGAGGTGCGGCCCTTCACTGGCAGCCAGGAAGGCGCGACCCGCGCCAGCCTCGTGTGTGAGCAATACGTCTTCCCGCCCGAGGCGCTCGCCCGAATCCCCGCCTTCCGCATCCAATCCAAGGCAGGCTTCGCCGCGTATCTCGACCACCAGCGCGAGCAGCCCGGTGGCAGCTCCGTTGGCACGTTGGAATAGCTTTCATCCCGAACCGAGGAGGCACCATGGCCGTCGATCCTCAGCACACCGACGTTGAACGCTTCATGCGGGAGGATCCGGGAGGCCCCGTGGTCATCCTGAACCTGGTGCGCTTCAAGGAAGGCGGCCGCGCGTCCTATGAGGCCTATGCGAGCGCGGTGATGCCCTTCATCCAGAAGGTGGGCGCCCAGCCCCTCTACGCCGGAGACGGCTCCACGGCGCTGGTGGCCGATCCCGGACAGACATGGGACGCGGTGCTCCTGGTCCGCTATCCCAGCCGCGCCGCCTTCCTACAGATGGTGGCGGACCCGGAGTACCAGCACATCGCGCACCTGCGCACGGAGGCGCTCCAAGAAGCCGTGCTCCAGGCCACCACGCCCTGGGCCACGTCGCCGGAGCCCTGAGTCAGGGCTTCGCGGGTGGGCTTCCCGCGCCAGCGTGCACCCGCAGGTCCGCCGTCTCCGCGAAGGTGGGCGGGCGGCGGTGCTTCGACGCATGTTCATAGGCATGAGCCAGCTTCAAGAGGACGGGCTCGCTCCAGGCCCCGCCGATGAAGGACAGCCCCACGGGCAAGCCGTACACGAACCCCGCGGGCACGGTGATGGAGGCATAGCCTGATACGGCCGCGGGCGTGGAGCTGCTGCCCAGCCAGTGGTCACCGTTGATGGGGTCGATGAGCCCCACGGGTGCCTGCGTCGGCGCGACCAGCGCATCCAGCTGGTGCTTCTTCATCACCGCGTCCAGCCCCTGCGCGCGCGACAGGCGGCGGCAAGCCTGGAGGGCCTTGAGATAGGCCTTGTCCGTCAGGGGCCCCTTGGCCTGAGCCATGTGGAAGAGCTCCTGGCCGAAGTACGGCAGCTCCGACGGCGCGTGCGCTTCGTTGTAGCGGATGAGCTCCGCGAGCGTGCGCGGGGCCGTCCCCTCCTCCAACGTCGCAAGGTAGGCCTCCAGCCCCGCCTTGAACTCGTAGAGGAGGACCTCCAGTTCGGGGGCGTCCACCTGCGCCACCGCGGGAATCGGCGCCGGGTCCACGAGGATGGCGCCGCGGGACTTCATCAAGGCCAAGGCCTCCTCCACGAGCGCGTCGGTGGCCGGGTGGTAGCCGAAGAAGCGCTCCCGGGGCACGCCGATGCGAGCGCCCTTCAGCCCGTCCACATCGAGGAACCGGGTGTAGTCCGCATGGGCCTTGCCCCGGCTCGCCCCCGTCGCCCCGTCCGAAGGGTCCACGCCCGCGAGCACGCTCAACAGCGCCGCGGCATCCGCCACGGTGCGCGTCATGGGGCCGGCCGTGTCCTGGCTGTGGGAGATGGGAATGATGCCGGAGCGGCTCACCAGTCCCACCGTCGGCTTGAGCCCCACCAACGCGCTGGCCGCCGCGGGCGACACGATGGAGCCATCCGTCTCCGTGCCCACGGACACGGCGCAGAAGTTGGCCGCCGTGGCCGCACCCGCCCCCGAACTGGAGCCCGAAGGCGTCCTGTCGAGCGCATACGGGTTGCGCGTCTGGCCACCCCGCGCGCTCCAGCCACTGGCCGAGCGCGTGGAGCGGAAGTTGGCCCACTCGCTCAGGTTCGTCTTGCCCAGGATGACCGCGCCCGCGGCTCGCAGGCGCTCCACGATGAACGCGTCCCGAGACGGCCGCGCGCCCACCAACGCCAGGGAACCCGCCGTCGTCTGCATCTGGTCCGCGGTGGCGATGTTGTCCTTGAGGAGCACCGGGATGCCGTGCAGCGGGCCCCGGGGTCCCTTCTCGCGGCGCTCCTGGTCGAGCGCGGCGGCCGTGGCGAGCGCGTCCGGGTTCAGCTCGATGACGGAGCGCAGCGGCAGGCGCCCGCGCGAGTCCCAGTCGGCGATGCGCGCGAGGTAGCGCTCCGCGAGGCCTTGCGCGGTGAGCTCGCCTGCCTTCATCGCGGCCTGGAGGTCCACCACGGTGGCCTCGGCCAGCTCGAAGGGCCGCGCCGGCGTCGGGGCCGCATGGGCGGGGACATCCAGTGAGGCGAGCGCCGTGGCAGCGGCCGTTCCGCGCAGGACGGTGCGGCGGCTGAGGCCCACCGGGGAGCCGGGAGAGGCTGCGGTTTTCTTCATGGTGGGGAGGCTACAGCACCCCGGCGGCACGCGAAGAGTCGCAACCCCGGTGGGGCTTCGTTAGGTTGGCGGGCCGATATGGCCTCCCACCTCACGCTCCTGGCCGGGCCGGACGCGCTCCGGCTCATTCGCGAACGAGGCTTGCGCGGGGACGACGTGGACGTCGTCCCCGGCGCCTCCGGCGGTCCGAAGTGGCTGGTGCTGGCGGGACTGGACCGGGCGCTCTTCGCCGGCCTCTTCCAGAACCGCTCGCGCCCCCTCCACCTCATCGGCAGTTCCATTGGAAGCTGGCGGCTCGCCTGCATGGCCCAGAAGGACCCGGTGCTGGCCTTGCGCCGCTTCGAGGCGGCGTACATCGACCAACGCTATCCGCCCAAGCCCACGCCCACCCAGGTGAGCGAGACCTGCGAGCGCATCCTGGATGCGCTGCTGGGCGAGGATGGTGAAGCGGAGATTCTGGACCACCCCTGGGCACGGCTGCATGTCGTCACCGCGCTGTGCCGGGGGGCGGTGGGAATGGAAGGCCCGGGGGCGCAGCTCTTCGGGCTCGTGCTCTGCGCCCTGGGCAACCTGGTCAGCCGACGGACGCTGGGGCTCCACATGGAGCGCGTCATCTTCCACACGGCCGGGGACACCAGCCCCTTCACCGGGCTCAACGACCTGCCCTCCACCCACCTGCCACTGACGCGGGAGAACCTGCGGCTGGCGCTGCTGGCGTCAGGCTCCATCCCCCTGCTCTTCAGTGGCGTGCGTATTCCCGGCGCGCCCGCGGGCGTGTTTCGCGACGGCGGCGTGGTCGACTACCACCTGGACCTGGACTTCGGCCCAGGCACGGGCCTGGTGCTGTACCCGCACTTCTACCCGTACGTGGTGCCGGGCTGGTTCGACAAGTCGCTGCGGTGGCGGCGGGCACGGCCCCAGAACTTCCGCAGGGCGCTGCTCATCGCCCCGTCTCCGGAGCTGGTGGCCCGCCTTCCTGGCGGCCGGATCCCAGACCGGGTCGACTTCGAACGGATGAAGGACGCCGAGCGCATGCGCGCCTGGAACCAGGTGGTCTCCGAGAGCGAGCGCATGGGCGACGCGTTGCACGAGCTGATGGCCACCGGACGCCTCGCGGAGCACGTGCGGCCCCTCTGAGGTCCGCGGCGCCTCGGCCCGGAAAAGTCGACGGCCGGCCCCCTTGAATCCGGGAGCCGGCCGCCAGGAAATTCATCTTCAGTCGGCGTTCCGCGGCGCCCGGACACTCACTTCATCCGGGCCCCGCGGAGGCCTCCTCCCACCCGGAGGCAGGAGGAGGACCCGCGCGTCTCAGTTCAGACGACGGCGGCGCAGCAGGCCGAGCAGCGCCAGGCCGATCATGCCGACCGGAGCGCCCGCGCCCGTCGCGGAGCAGCCACCGCTGTCACCGCCGTTGCGGGCGGAGAACTGCACGGTGGTGCTGCTCTCGGTGCCCGCGGAGTCCTTCACCGTCAGGCGGAACGAGAACGACGCCGTCTTGTCGTCGAGGTCAGGCAGGTTGACGACCGCAACCGCCTGGTCCGCGCCGGAGATGGTCGCGTTCGGGCCGGAGACCTGCGTCCAGCGGTACGTCAGCACATCGCCGTTCGCGTCGCTGGAAGCCGAGCCGTCGAGCGTGGCCGACGTCTGGTTGCCAGAGAGCACCGCGCGAGCGGACGCCACCGGCGCGACGTTCTCCTCGGTCACGCTGATGGACGTCACGTCGACGACAGTCGCCGTACCGTCGCTGACCATCAGGAGGAAGGTCAGCGGATCGGAGGAGGCCGGGGCGGTGAACGTCGGCGTCAGCGAGGACGCGTCAGACAGCGTCACGGGCGTGCCGCCGATCTGCGTCCAGACGATGACGAGCGTGTCACCGTCAGCGTCGGTCGCCGTGCCGTTGAGCGTCACAGTGGCGCCCTCCGCCACGATGGCCGACTCGCCCGCGTCCGCTTCCGGAGCAGTGTTGCTCGGGTTGGCACCCGGGTCCGCCGCCACGATGACGCGCACGGCATCGCTGGTGGTCGAGGTGCCATCGCTGACCGTCAGGATGAAGCCGAGCGTGGTACCGCTGGCCGTGCTCGGCGCGGTGAACGACGGCGTCAGGGTGTCGGCGCCCGTCAGGGTCACATCCGTGCCACCGATCTGCTCCCAGTGGTACGTCAGCGTGTCACCCTCGGCGTCGCTCGCGGAGCCGCTGAGCGTCACGACGTCACCAGCGTTCGCCGTGGCATCGATGCCCGCGTTCACGGTCGGCGCAGAGTTCGCCGGCAGAGAACCATCGATGATGGTCACCGGCACCGCCTTGGAGGCAGAGGCCGAGCCGTCCGTCGCCGTCACGGTGAACTCGTACGAACCCGGGACCGGGGTGGCGAAGGAGATGGCGGACGTGTCGGCGCCATTGATGGCGACCGTCGAACCACCCGTCTGCTCCCAGCTGTAGCTGAGCGCGTCACCATCCGGGTCGACCGCGGAGGCCGTCACGGTGACAGTGCCCGCGGCGAAGGCCACGGACGTGTCGGAGACGATGGGCGCGCGGTTCGCGTTGGTGACCGTCACGGTGACCGTGTCGTTCACCGTGGCGATGCCGTCGCTGACCGTCAGACGGAAGACCAGCGACTCATCCAGCGTGACCTCGGGCGCGATGAACGTCGCCGTCGGCGTGGTGTAGTCCTTCACCGCCACCGGCGTACCGGAGACCTGGGTCCACAGGTACGTGAGGGCATTGCCATCCGCATCGCTGGCGGAGCCGCTCAGCGTGTACTCAGCGCGCTCCTCGACGATGCCGTCGAGGCCCGCGTTCACGGTGGGCGGATTGTTGGGGAGCGCCACCGTCACGGTCACCGAGTCCGTGGACGTCTTGACGCCGTCGGAGACGGTCAGCGTGAACACCAGTGCGGTGGACTCGGTAACCTGCGGCGCCGTGAACGACGGGTTCAGGGTGTTGGCACCCGCCAGGGTGACCGCAGGGCCAGACGTCTGTGCCCAGGTGAAGGTCACCGGCTGGCCTTCCGGATCGGCAGCCGAACCGTAGAGGCTCACCAGTTCACCCGGCGCGATGGACCGGTCCGGACCGGCGTTGGCGATGGGCCAGGGGTTCACACAAACGCCATCCTCGGGCGCGATGGTGGCGAACGGAGTGTTCGTGATGCCGTTGAACTCGAGGTCGTCCAGCAGCCAGCCCGTGTAGCCGCCGCTCTCGTCCGTACCGACCCGGAAGCGGACCTGCACCGTCTTGCCGGCGTAGGCCGTGCCCAGGTCGATGGTCGCAGGGAGCATGCCCGGGAACTGAGGGTTGTAGCTGGACAGCGCGGGCTTGCCAGCCAGCGGGTTCAGGTTGCCCGGGTAGGTCTCAAGAACCGAGTTGTGGATCGGATCGCCGATGTCCACCCAGGTCTGGCCACCGTCCTCGGAGATTTCGACCGTGGCGCCGTCGTAGTCATCCTCGAAGTCCCAAGCGTGCATGAAGTTGATCACGAAGGGCTCGGTCGCGCTGACGTGCAGCTCAGGCGAGATGAGGCGAACGTCGGCGTAGGAAGCGGTGTTCTCCGCGTAGAACGTGCGGTTGCCGTCCGGGAACGTGACCACGCTGAACGCGGCCGGGGTCAGGGCCTCGTCGTACTCGGTTTCCCAAGGCAGCTTGGACGGGGAGATCTGAACGTCCTCGATGTTGGAGGAGTTCTCACGCTCGTCGAAGTGCGTCGTGAGGATGATGCTGTCCGTGATGTCGCCGGGGATCGCCTGGCCCGCATCACGCGCCGCGATGTCGATGGTCACGTCCTGCTGGCCCGTCGCGCCCGTGAGCGAGACCGGGATGGAGACCGTGGCCGTACCGAACACGGGGATGGCCGGGAAGCTTGCCTGACCACCGTTGCCGAACTCGAGACCCGAGAAGGCGGAGGACAGGTTGACGCTGGAGGCGGACGCAGGCAGTGCGCCCGCGTTGCGCACGGTGACCTCGATGCGGCCCGTCTCACCGTTGTCCAGGATGCCGTCGAGGTCGCACGAGCCAGCCTCGACGTCGTCGATGAACTCGGCCGACACAATCTGGATGGCCGAACCGACCACGAAGCTCTCCACGACACCGGCGTGGTTCGTGGAGTAGCGGTCCGGAGCCACGGCGCCGACGCCCGCGCCGCGCTTGGCGAAGGCCGTCCAGAACCGCTCGGCGTCCGCCGGGTCGTTGGCGTAGGCCGCCGCGATGACGGCGTCACGCGCCTCCAGGTACGTGGGGGCCGCCGGCGTGAGCTTGTACCCGTTCACCAGGTAGCTCTTCATCCGGTCCTGCGCCTCCTGGAACGGATGCGCGCGGAGCAGCGACGTGTAGCACTCCCACAGCATCGTCGCCCAGATCTCGCCGGAGTTGTGAACCTGCGAGTTCGGCTGACCCGTGTTGCCGTTGAACGGCACACCCGTGGGCAGCGCCACGCCGTCCATGATGTGACGGAACGACAGCGCGTTCTTGGTCTGGTCCGACGAGTACGTGCCACGGCGGATACCGAAGAACTCGGAGTTCGCGTCCGCGCGCGTGGCGTAGCCCGCGGCGGCGTAGGCGCCGTTCCAGTTCGCGTTGGACGGGACGTTGATGTCCTCGGCGCGAACCATCATCAGCAGGGCGGTGAAGTCACCCCAGCCCTCGCCCATCGAGCGGCCCTGGTTGTTCACCAGACCGGACGAGTTCGCGACAAGGCGGTTGCTGATGTAGTGGCCCCACTCGTGCGCCACGATGGCGTTGTCGATGGTGCCGTCGATCCACGCGGTCGGGCCACGCCACAGGGTGACGTTGAGCGCCGGCAGGCCGCTGCGCAGCACGTTGCCATCATCCAGGTTCACGCGAAGCGTGGGGATGGTGATGGTGGTGGAGTCGCCGCCCAGGTCGATCGTGGGACCCGCGACGTTGTCGTGGATGATGACGCCGATGGCGCCCGCGTTCTGCGCGTTGGTCACCTTGTCGACGAAGCCGCAGGTGCCGCGGTCGATGATGGCGATCTTGCCAACGACCTCGGCCGCGTTGGTCAGCGCGGTGCAGCCGTCACGGTCCGTCGGGCCGGCGGTGTTGGCGGCATCCAGCGCCGCGACCACGTCGCCGGTGACGTTGAAGGTCTGCGGACCGAAGGTGGAGGAGACGCCACCCTCGTAGTCACCCGCGACCTCCGCCGGAGCGTTCGCCGTCAGACGCGAGTTGCGCGCCCCGGCGAACAGGTACATCTGCATGCGCGGCGACGCACCGTCCGCCGGCGTGCGCATGTTGGCGTTGTCGGTGCCGCTGTAGTCCTGCGCCTGCGCATGCAGACGGTCACCGCCCACGCCGCCACGCCCGAAGTTGTCATGCTGGGCGTTGCCGGAGGCCTCGTCGAACCCGGCGTCGTAGTACCAGTCGTGGAGCCAGTTGTTCAGGAAGAACAGGCTCGTCGTCGCCGCGGCGATCTGCTCGTTGTTGGCGTTCGGCTGGATGCCGAAGTCGATGATCCGGTCGAACACGCCCGGGGCCGTGACGGAAGCACGGAGGTCGCCGGGGCTGTAGTAGTCCGGATCGGCGAGGTCCGCGTACGCGTCGACGTTGTTACCCTGCGTCTCCGTCGCGCCGTCCGGCAGCCAGGGATCGTTCCGGCTGAACGGGAGGCTCTCGAGGGTGATCAGGTTCGCCGGAACGTACGGCGACTGGTAGCCGTCCGGGTTGCCGGTCGGGTGCGGCGTACCGCCGCTGCCGATCGGACCGTCGTGCGGGGTGTACGGCGGCGTCGTGTCCGAGAACACGCGGTAGCTGAACTCCGCGTGCGCCGTCAGGTTGTTGCGCATCAGCAACTGACCGTCGGTGGCGGAGATGACGTACGCGAAGTAGTCCGAGTCCACGCTGTTCGCGCGGCTCGTGTTGATCTCCACGTAGTACGCGGGGACCAGCTTGCCAGGCAGCGGGAAGTAGACCTGCTTCGCGCGGGCGGGGATGACAAACCCCTCCTCGAGCGGACGCGCGTAGCTGGCCAGCGTGAAGTGCGAGTACTTGTCGCCCTTCTTCGCGTCGCTCACGCGGGTGAGCAGGTTGCGGTCCAGCGCGGCGCCCGTGAGGTCCTTGTAGGCCACGGCGATCGCCTCGGTCGCGGGCACGGTGAAGCGCGCCTTGCCCTTGGGGATCTCCGCGGAACCGTGCTTGGAGAGGCTGCCGGAGATGGCAACCACCTGATTGTGCTTGTTCAGCAGCACCTTCAGCGACTGGCGGAAGACCTCGATTCCCGAGGACTCCTGGGCCAGCGTCACGACCTTCACGCCCTGCGTGTTGGTGCTGACGTTGGTGACCGTCGCGCCCGCGGCCTCAAACGAAGCGAGACCGTAGAGAGGAGCGTGGGCAGAAATCTGCGCCAGCGCCGCCTTGGCGGGAGACATCTTCGCGTACTCGCCACGGAGCTTCGTCTGCTCCGAGGTCGGGTGCGTCCAGATGAACGTCGGGGAACCGGTCAGCGAGTCCTTGTGGGCGACCCGCGCCCCCTTCAGGCTGCTGTTGACCGGCTTGAATCCCGCGGCGGCACGGCCCGCGGGCTTCGCGTCCTGGAGTGCATCATAGTTCGGCAGCGTCCGGGCGACGGAACTGGTACCGGACAGTACCAGGGCAAGCCCGGACAGCGTGGCAACCAACCTTCTCACGTGGGGAAACTCCATTTACGACGGCGGGGGTGGTCGCCCTCCTTACAGCCTGGGTCCAAGGTTCCGGCCCCATCGCCGAAACTCCCAGTCACGGTCAGAAGGCGACCAAGTGACAGATTGTCACCTGGCGGAGAGATTAGTGCCCGATCGGATGTAAGTTAAAAGGCGACATGCCGCATTTTTTCCAATGGAGCGCAGAATTCCGCAATTACGGCAGGTTGCGTCGAACATGGGGGAGCCATGAGCACGGGTTATGGACGCGCAGGGCCCTGGGGAGTGGTGTTCTGGGCACTTGTGCTTGGCGCGACTGGGTGTCTGGGCACCGCGGAACGCCCGTTCCCGCGTGCCGAAGCCACCATGGACCCGGGTAAAGCGACACCTGAGTCCATGTCGCGCGGCAACGGAGGTGCGAAGGACTCAGGCAGCGCGACGCAATCCGCCTCCGAGGAGAAAAACAGCACGGCCACATCCCGTGGCTGCCCCTGGGGACATCTGCGCTGCTGTGATGATCAGTGCGCGCCCGCGACGCAGTGCGCCCTGCTGGCGTGCGACCCGAGCCCGCAGCGCACCGCCACCGAGACGCGCTGACTCCACCGAGTGTCCGCGATGCTCGCGGGCTACGGCTGTGAAGCGAGTGGCAACGTCGCCCGCGCGGATGTCGACACCATCCACCGTGCTTCAAGGAAGTCGCGCAGCGTCATGGGCCGGAGCCGCGGGTACTCGGCATTTGCCGGTTCGCGCAGTCTCCCCTTCCCCGCAAGCTGCGAGAGCAGACTCAGCTCCGCTGAAGACACCTGAACGGACACGCCTTCGGGCCGTGCGCGCACGAGCTGCCGGCGAAGGTCCTCCACACTCCCCCTGCACAGGCGGCGCAGGCGCTGACCGGTCAGCGCTTCGTACAGGGCGGCCACGTCATTCACCGTCGCCACGTCCCCCACGAACTCCAGCCGCCGGCCCGCGGCGTGAGGATCCACCACCACCTCCGCCACCCAACGCGCCGCATCCGCCATCGCGGTGACGTCGAAGGGCTCGTCCCCCGTGCCCCAGTACGAGACAACGCCGCGCTCAAAGTCGAACACCTGCGCCTGCGGCGACAGCGCCGTCTCCATGAACGCGCCGCAGAGGACGAAGGAGTGCGGCACGCCGCTCTTCACCACGGCGTCCGCGACACGGCGGTGCGCATCCATGAAGGCGTCACCCGCGTCCGCGTCGGTGTAGTCCAGCGAGTAGTCCGAAGGGATGAAGCGGATGACGCCATGCCGCCGCGCGGAGTCCAGCAACCGGAGTTGCCCTGCCACTTGCACCTCGGGTGGTCCGCTCACGGCGGAGACCACCGCATCCACGCCCTCCAAGGCCGAATCGAGCGAGCGCATGTCATCCAGCGTCCCGCTCACCAACGTCACCCCATGCTCCGCCAGACGCACCAGCGCGTCGCTGCGCGTGCCCGGACGTACCAACACATGCAAGTGGATGCCGGGACGCGCCAGCAGCGCCGACGCCAACCTGCCGCCAAAACGCCCCGTACCTCCGACCAGCAGGACATGCGTGATGTCGGCGTCCATGGACTCCTCCTCGTCGTTGTCGGCGGCGTGAGCCGCGCATCACCGGTGGGGGCAATCCCCTATGAGGAAGATGGACCGTGGTGCCGGGTACGCCTTCACCAGCGAACACAACGCGCTCGGCCGGACGATGGGCAGCCGTGCCGGAGGACAGTCGCCGCGTCGAGACGCGCAAAAGAAATCGGCCCGGCCATTCCATGAGAATGACCGGGCCGACCTGAGTTGCGGGGGCAGGATTTGAACCTGCGACCTTCGGGTTATGAGCCCGACGAGCTACCAGGCTGCTCCACCCCGCGTCATGTTTGGGTTCAGCGATTCAACGTGCAACGAGTTGCGGGGGCAGGATTTGAACCTGCGACCTTCGGGTTATGAGCCCGACGAGCTACCAGGCTGCTCCACCCCGCGACATGTCTTGAGACTCAACTACTCGAAACCTGACTGCGATTCCAATCAGACTTCGAAAAACAACGAGTTGCGGGGGCAGGATTTGAACCTGCGACCTTCGGGTTATGAGCCCGACGAGCTACCAGGCTGCTCCACCCCGCGGCAGAGAGAGGCGAGGCGGTAAGTACCGTCCCTCGCCTGGACCGTCAACACCTTTCTCCAGCGCTGACCACATCAACGAAATCAGCGCTGGAGACAGGGAATTACTTGCGCGCCTTGCTGAGCAGATCCGCGAAGGTGCCGAAGCCCTTCTTGCCCGCGCCCTGCGGCTGCTGCGTCTTCTGCCAGGCCTCCACCTCGGCGCGCTCCTCCGCGCGGATGGCGGCGGTGACGGACAGGCGGATCTTCCCGGACGCGTCGATGTCCAGGATGGCCACCTTCACCTCCTGGCCCAGCGAGTAGTGCTTGCGCAGGTCGGTGCCACGCTCGGTGCCCGTCTCGCTCGCGGGCAGCAAGCCCTTGCCGCCCGGGAACGCGAGGAACACGCCGTAGGGCTCGATGCGGTCCACCTTGCCCACGACGACCTGGCCCACCTTGGGACGGGGCGTGGCGGGCTGCGCCGGAGCGGCGGCTTCAGCGGCGGGCGCCGTGCGCTCCTCGGGAGGACGCTGCGCCTCTTCCTCGGAGATGCGACGCAGGCCGATGCGCTTCTCCTGCGTGTCGATCTTCTCCACCGACACCCAGATGGTCTCCCCTTCCTTCACCACGTCGCGCGGGTGTGCGATGCGGCGGTCGCTGAGCGCGGAGATGTGGACCAGACCGTCCACGCCCGGACGCAGCTCCACGAAGGCGCCGAACTGCTGCAGGCGGACGACCTTGCCCTGGAGGCGGTCGCCTTCCTTGATTTCGGACAGCGCCTTCTGGAACGGATCCTCCTGGCGCGAGCGCATGGACAGCGTGATGCGCTCCTTCTGCTTGGACTTGTCCGGCGAGTTGGGCTGGCCGGCCTCCATGCGGAGGATCTCGACCTCAACGTCATCGCCGACCTTCACCACGTCGCTCGGGTGGCCGACGCGGGTGTACGAGAGCTCGGAGACGGGAATCATTCCCTCCACGCCGCCCAGGTCCACGAACACGCCGAAGTCGCGCACGCCGGTGACCTTGCCCTTGACGATCTTGCCCTGGGCCAGGTTCTTGCGCGTCTCCGCGGCCAGCTGCCGCTGCTCGTCCTCCAGCAGCGAGCGGCGCGACAGCACCACGTTGCGCTCGCGGACCTCGCTCACGCGGAACTGGAGCTTCTCACCGATGAACTGGTCCGGCTTCTCCACGTAGCGCAGGTCCAACTGGCTGATGGGGCAGAACGCGCGGATGTCACCGATGGCGACCTCCACACCGCCCTTGTTCACGCTCAGCACCAGGCCTTCGACGGGCATGCCGGAAGCGCGGGCCTCGGCCAGCAGGGCCAGGTTCGCGCTGCCCTTGGCCAGCGCGCGGCTGAGCAGGATGCCCTTGGCCCCCACCTCCACCACGTGCGCGTCGATGGTGTCACCCACGCCGAAGCGCAGGATGCCCTCGTCGTCCTTCAGCTCGCGAAGCTCGATCATCGCCTCGCTCTTGGCCGCGCCTTCCACGGACACGAACGCGGTGTCCGCGCCGAGCTGGAAGATGGTGCCACGGACCTTCTCGCCCACGCGCAGGCCCTTGCGGCTGGGCGTCCCCCCCTCCTTCGCCTGAGCCTCGAACATCTCGGCGAAGGACTGGGCCTCGGGAACTTCCTCATACAGCGCGCTGGTCGGCGCCGGCGTCGGAATGACCGGACGCGGCGTGGGGGCCGGCGTCGCGGCGGAGGATTCGGCGGCGGCGGTCGTCTCCTCGGCCGTCGCGGTCGCCTCGGCGGGAGCATCCCCCACCGGGCCGCGCGTCTCGATGGCACCCGACGCCCGCTTCACGACGACCATGGGACCCGACGGACGACGGTCGCCTCCGCCACGGCGCTCGCCCCCGCCACGGGGCCCCCGCTCGTCGCGCGGCGAACCACCCGCCGGACGCGGCTGGGCCTCGCGCTCACCACGGCCACCGCCGCTGCGCTCGCCTCCTCGGCCACCGCCACGCTGTTCGCCCCGACCGCCCTCGCTGCGAGCTCCCCCGGAAGGGATGCCGAGCATCACGTCACCGAAGGTGGCCTTCGGCTTCTTGGGACCCATCCCGCCAGAATTGGAACCGTTCTTCTCGTCGCTCACTGCGAGACCTTCCTGAAGCGAATTCGACCCTGGCTTCCCGAGAAGCCGGGCCCCGGTGAAAAAGGCGGCGCACTCTACACGCGCGCCATGTCCGGAGGAAGCCAGATGACGCACATGCCGTTGACGCCAACGCTCCGACCATAACGGAGGCACCCCGTCAGAGCATCCCGGACCCGATGCTTGCAACACCAAATAGCGGCCGTTTACCAGGCAGGGAGCCAAGCAATCCCAGGTGGTTAGCGCACCAGACGCAGCTTCCGCCCCACCTTGCGCAACACCGTTCCCGCCTCTGGGATGCCCAAGGCCGCTGACATCCCGAAATAAACAGCACCGAACGGGAGCGCCACCGCCGCGAAGCCCAGAACGGGGTGCAGGCGCGGCGGCATCAGGAAGCCCCCCCCCCACTCCGCCGACACACCGGGCATCGGCCCGAGCAGCGAGGTGAGGCCCACCTTGATGCCCACCGCCACCAATCCAGCCACCACCGCGGCGCCCCACAAGCGAGGCAGCAGTCCAGACGGGACGCCGACCGGCCCGAGCTGCTTCACCAGCTTGCGGCGCAGCAGTCCCGCCTCCAGCCAGGCCACCAGGCCGCTGGCCAGGGTGAGGCCCAACGCGCCCAGGTGCTGCGGCACCCCCAGCCATCCCGGCAGCCACAGGCCCAGCACCCATGCGCCCAGGGTACCCACCAGCACGCGCACCACCGCGAAGCGCAGCGGCGTCTTCGGATCCTTCAGCGCATAGAAGGCGGAGGCATAGAGACGCCCCACCGTGGAGGCCACCAATCCCAGCGCCGCCCCCATCAGCAGGTACCAGAGGTAGCGCGAGTCCGCCGCATCGAAGCGCCCTGTCTGCAGCAACGCCGCCGCCACCATGTCCCCCAGGAAGAGGAAGGCCGCCGCCGACGGGACGACCCAGAAGCAGATGCGGCGTGCGCCTCCGTCGATGCGTTGGCGCAACCTGGCGGCCACGTCCGCGCCCTCCCCCGTGGCGCGCGACATCTCCGGCAACTCCGCCGCGGACACCGCCATCCCAAAGAGGCTCACCGGGATGAGGTAGATGGTCTGCGCGTAGAGCAGCGAGGACAGCGCGCGATTGGAGATGAGTGACGCGAAGGCCGTGTCCACCCACGCGCTGAACTGGACCACGCCGCGCCCCAGCACGACCGGCCCGAAGTTCTTCAACACCTGCCGCACCGGCTCCGCCGCCAGCGACAGCGTCGGGCGGAAGCGGCCCATCAACTTGAGGACGGAGGGCACCTGCACCGCGAACTGGAGGAAGCTGCCCAGCACCACGGCGTAGGCCAGCACCGAAACCAACGCCTCTTCCTCGTAGCGGCCTCCCGCGGCCACCAACGCGGCGATGATGACCAGGTTCCAGACGACGGGCGCCAGGTACGAAAGGAGGAAGCGCCGGTGGCTGTTGAGGATGCCCAGGCACCAGGCGCTCAGCACCAGCATGCCTGTGCCGGGGAAGAGGATGCGCACCAGGTGGACGGCCAGCTCCCGCTCCTGTCCCTGGAAACCGGGCGCGATGGCATCCACCAGCAGCGGGGTGAACACCATGCCCAGCGCCACCACCACCGCCGTGACCAGGGACAGGATGCCGAAGACGGCGCCCGCGACCCGGTCCGCCGTCTCCGTGTCCTTGCGGCCCAAGAGCTGCGCGTAGACGGGAATGAACGAGCCGGAGAGGACGCCCTCGCCGAACAGGTTCTGCAGGAAGTTGGGAATGCGCAGCGCCGCCTTGAAGACGGCCGCGACCTCCGTATTACCCAGGTAGTGGGCGAAGACGCGCTCGCGCACCAGGCCCATCAGCCGGGAAGCAAGGATGCCGGCCGCGACCAGCGCGGCGCCACCTCCAGAGCGCTCGGGACGAGGAGGCGCAACCGGCGCAATCGGCGGGGGCGGAGACTCGGGCGAAGACGTGGTCACGAGAGCGGCGGACTCTACGCGGGCCGTTCGGTGTCATGAAGCTCGAAACCCCGTCCCCCTGTTTCGCTTGACGCCGAACCCCCTGGATTGCAAGGGTCCATTCCAATGGCCGGCCCTCCCGACAGTGACTTGGACGACGTGGCGCGCATCCGCCTCGTGCTGGCACGTGAGCTGGAGACCATCAACGAGTACGAAGCCTACGCTCGTGCCTCCTCGAACCCCGAGGTCCGCGCGTTCTTCCAGCACCTGGCCGCCGAGGAGAAGGAGCACGTCTCCGAGGCCGTCCACATGCTTCGCATGTTGGACAGTGGTCAGAACGACCACTTCGCCAAGCCCTTCGTCCCCGGTCATTTCCAGGCCGCCGAGGCCCCTGCCCCCGCCACCGTCCATGTGCCCACACCGGACGGCCCGGCGTTCTCCGTCAACGGCCGCAACGGCCGGCTCCCCTCCGAGCCGCCAACGTCCCTGCCGCCCCAGCGGCTGCTGTACGGCCTGCCCGCGCCGCCGCCCGCCGTGGAGTCGCACCCGCTCACCGTGGGTTCACTGCGCCGGGGTGGCGGTGGTTCCGGCAGCGGTCGCTGAAGCATTCTTCCCCCTTCTCTAGTCGATGCCTCTGGAGCCACATTTCATGCCTGACTTCCTTGGACATGCCGAGAACCCGCTCCGCGAAGAGGAGTGGGCGCGTCTGAACGAGACTGTCATCCAGGTCGCCCGGCGTTCGCTGGTGGGCCGGCGCATCCTGGACATCTACGGGCCGCTGGGCGCCGGGGTGCAGACGGTTCCCTACGACGAGTTCCAGGGCGTTTCACCCGGCGCCGTGGACATCGTCGGCGAGCAGGAGACCGCGATGGTCTTCACCGATGCTCGCAAGTTCAAGACCATCCCCATCATCTACAAGGACTTCCTGCTGCACTGGCGCGACATCGAGGCCGCGCGCACGCACAACATGCCACTGGACGTGTCGGCCGCCGCAGGCGCCGCCGCGCTGTGCGCGCAGCAGGAAGACGAACTCATCTTCTACGGCGACGCGCGCCTGGGCTACGAAGGCCTGATGACGGCCAACGGCCGGCTCACGGTGCCGCTGGGTGACTGGACGTCGCCGGGTGGCGGTTTCCAGGCCATCGTCGAGGCCACGCGCAAGCTCAACGAGCAGGGCCACTTCGGCCCCTACGCCGTCGTGCTCTCGCCGCGGCTGTACTCGCAGCTGCACCGCATCTACGAGAAGACGGGCGTACTGGAGATTGAGACCATCCGCCAGCTCGCGTCGGACGGCGTCTACCAGTCCAACCGCCTGCGCGGGGAGTCCGGCGTGGTGGTGTCCACCGGCCGGGAGAACATGGACCTCGCAGTGTCCATGGACATGGTGGCGGCGTACCTGGGCGCGTCGAGGATGAACCACCCGTTCCGCGTGCTGGAGGCGCTGCTGCTGCGCATCAAGCACCCGGACGCCATCTGCACGCTGGAGGGCGCCGGCGCCACGGAACGTCGCTAGTTCCGGTCGCCCGCGGTCACGACTTCCACCATGGCCAAGGTCCTGGTCATCGACGACGAGGCGAACCTCCGCAAGGTGCTCGCCGCGATGCTGCGCCGGGACGGCTTCGACGTCACCGTGGCGGAGAACGGCGAGCAAGGGCTCGCCGAGTTCCACAAGAACGGCGCGGACATCGTGGTAACGGACCTGGTGATGCCCAAGGTGGGCGGCATGGAGGTGCTCGGAACCATCCGCGCCGCCAACCCGGACGTCCCCGTCATCATCATCACCGCGCATGGCACGGTGGACTCCGCCGTGGACGCCATCAAGGCGGGCGCGTTCGACTACATCACCAAGCCCTTCGATCAAGCGGAGCTGTCCTCCGTCGTCGCCAAGGCCGCGAAGACGAACGAGAGCGCCCGCCGCTCCGTGCGCCCGGACGTGAAGGCGCGCGCGGCCATCATCGGCGACTCGTCGACGATCCAGGAGGTCTACAAGATCATCGACAAGGTGGCGGACACGCCGTCCACGGTGCTCATCACCGGGGAGAGCGGCACCGGCAAGGAGCTCATCGCCACCGCGCTGCACGGCGCCTCCAGCCGCCGCGACAAGCCGTTCATCAAGATCAACTGCGCCGCCATTCCCCACACGCTGCTGGAGAGCGAGCTCTTCGGCTACGAGCGCGGGGCCTTCACCGGCGCCGTCACGTCCAAGCCCGGTCGCTTCGAGCTGGCCGACGAGGGCACCCTCTTCCTGGACGAGATCGGCGAGATTCCGGTGGAGATGCAGGTGAAGCTGCTGCGCGCGATCCAGGAGGGCGAGTTCGAACGCGTGGGCGGCATCAAGACGACGCGCGTGGACGTGCGGCTCGTGGCCGCCACCAACCGCGACCTCCAGGCGGAGATTGAAGCCGGCCGCTTCCGCAAGGACCTCTACTACCGCCTGGCGGTGGTCCCCATCTCCCTGCCCGCCCTGCGCGAGCGCCGCAGCGATGTCCCCATGCTCGCCCGGCACTTCGTGGAGAAGTACAACCGGCGCCTCAACAAGAAGATTGAAGGCATCGCCGACGACGCCATGGCCTTGCTCCAGGGCTACGCGTGGCCGGGCAACATCCGCGAGCTGGAGAACCTCATCGAGCGCGTGCTCCTGTTCGCGGACGGGCCTCTCATCACCGCCCGCGACCTGCCGGAGCCGGTCCGCCAGGGAACGGGCGTCCAGGCGGGTGCCAACCTGGCCAGCGCGGTGGCCTCCATCGACGTTCCGACGGGGGAAGTCGGCCTGAAGGACATCGTCCGGATGAAGGCCGCCGAGCTCGAGCGGGACCTCATCGTGAAGAAGCTCGAGGAGACGGGTGGCAACGTCACCCGGGCCGCTCGGTTGCTTCAAATCAGCCGCAAGTCACTCCAGACGAAGATGAAGGAGTTTGGCTTGCGCGACACCACACCAGACGGGCAGGAAGACGGTCCGGACGAATAGACCGCGAGGAAGCGGAATTCCGCTTCGCGCGCGTCGGTTCCGGGCCCGCCCACCCATTCCAACTCAGGGAGCTTGTATGCGGCCGAACCTTCCCACACTCGGTGCCCCTCCGAAGCGCAGTCCCTTCGGCACGGTGGTCGCCGTGTCACTCATCCTCGGCGGTGCCGCCGGCGGCGTGTGGTGGTGGAAGCAGCGGATGGTTCAGGCGACGGAAGAGGCCGCGGCGCAGATGCCCAACGCAGTTCCCGACGCAGGCGCCGTCGCCGCGGCGCCCACGCCGGCGCCCGTGGCCACGGACCCGGTGAAGGCCGCGGGCCTGGAGCGCATATCGGTGAGCATCAACGGCCCCCTGGAGACCGCGCTCGTCAACGCCGCTGGCTCGGACGTGGGTCCGGCGCTGGCGCAGGTGGTGACGCGCACCCTGGTGTGGTGGGTCTCCGTGCCCGGGGAGATTCTCCGCGGTGACACGCTGGAGGTGCTCTACCAGCGCCGCACCAACGAGGAGCCCCTGGTGCAGGCGGTGCGCTTCACCAGCGCCAAGCTGGGCAAGACAATGAGCGCGTACCGCTACCATGCCAACGGCGAGCCCAATGCCCGGTACTACCTGTCCGGCGGCGACGAGCTGGAGCTGAGGCTGGAGCGCTCCCCCATCGACGACTACGAGCAGGTGACGTCCCTGCTTCGCGATGGCCGCAAGCACAAGGGCGTGGACTTCCGCACCCCGGTCGGCACGCCCATCAAGGCCCCCTTCAACGGCGTGGTGAAGCGGAAGAACTGGAACTTCAGCAGCAACGGCAACTGCATCGAGTTGGTGGAGTCGGGCGGCAAGGGGCGCCGCGCGCTCTTCCTCCACCTGGACGAGGTGGACAAGAGCGTCAAGCCGGGCACCCGGTTCTCCGTGGGGCAAGTCATCGCCAAGAGCGGCAACACAGGCCGCAGCTTCGCCCCCCACCTCCACTACCAGCTCATGACGCAGGATGACCGGGTGCTGGACCCCTACGACCAGCACAAGACCTACCGCCGCTCACTGGCCGCGCAGCACCGGTCGGGTTTCGAGGCGGAGGTGCGCCGCATGGACGGGTTGCTGAGCGCGTCCGTGGTGGCCGGCAAGTAAAAGCCACCCGTTTCTTGACACTCCTTCGACGGCACGGCTAGCTGGAAGCCCCCCGGGCTTGCCGGAAGGCCGGGGAGATTTGCCGTCGGAGGTCGGATGCACAGGCTTCGCGTCGTACTTGCCGCGCTGACGCTAGGCGCGCCGTTCGCCGCCACCGCGGCGGACATCACCCGGATTGCGTCGTCGCTCGAGGAGGACGACCCGTTCGACCTCTTCATCGACGTCGGCTTCGAGCGCACGCAGAACCGCGCGAAGATCATCCGCGAGCAGTTGGCCCCCACCGGGCAACCGGCGGGCCGCCGGGATGCGTCGGAGCTCTGGTACAAGGGCGTGGACGCCCGGCTCAACCTGGAGCTGTCCGTCGGCCTCTATAGGGACCTGGAGTTCTCCTTCGCCCTGCCCGTCGTCTTCTCGCAGAACGAGCGTTGGGACTTCACGTCCAACTCGTCTCCCGAGACGTCCACCATCACCAACAACTGCCTGAACGCCAACGGCTCTGTCATCCCGGGCTGTCTGGAGGGCTCGGCACCGGGCAGCGCCCTGTTCGACGTGCCGCAGGAGAGCTTCCGCGGCGGCCTGGGCAACATGCGCTTCGGCCTGGCCTACGCCTTCTTCAACCAGGAGAAGGACGAGACGAAGCCCACCTGGATTGTCGGCCTGGAGTACGAGGCCCCCACCGCGAAGCTGCGCGACGCGGCCGCGGACACAACCAACTCGGACAGCCGCGGCAACATCGGCGACCGCATCCACAAGTACCAGCTCTACACGGCCTTCTCGCGCCGCATCGGCGCAGCCGAGCCGTACTTCAAGGCGCACTACACCATCCCCGTGCGCGGTCCGGGTGCCTACTCCAATTGCGCCCAGAAGGACTCCAACCCGGATAACCTGGGCGCCCCGGACAACTGCTTCACGGGCCCGTGGAACCGCAAGGAGACGGGCATCAACGCCCCTCACACCGCGGGCATGCTCTTCGGCGTAGAGCTGGTGCCCTTCAACCGGCCGGCGAAGTCGCAGCGCTTCGCCCTGGACGTCCGGGGTATCGGCAACTACGTGGGCAGCGGCCGCTACTACAACGAGCTGAGCGCCGCCCTGCGCAAGCTGCTCACCTCCGAGGACTACTTCCAGGTGGGTGGCATGCTGGGCGTCACGGCGAACGCGTCGCAGGCCTTCCAGATTCGCGCGTCCGGCATGTTCCTCTACAACACCAACCACGCCCTCACCGCCGAGGATCCGGGGCGTGACGTGAACAACGACGGCGGCGTGGACACACAGCCCGGCTCGCCCGACCTCAACCCCAACTTCGACTGGCGCTACGACCTGGTGTCTCGCCGCTTCCTCGCGGTGGAGAGCACCACGTTCCGCTTCGACCTGAGCGCCACGTTCAGCTTCTAGCGCGGCCCGGTGGGCGCCGATGACGGCGCCCACCTGGGGACCTCAGCGCTTCAGCGAGAGCCCCAGCCGGTAGACGTCCTGACCGGCCCAACCCGCGCGGCGGGCCAGCTCGGTGCTCAGCGCCTTGAGCTTCTCGCCGCGCGACAGCCCCTCCTCCAGGGCCCGGCGCAATTCCTCCTCGGACCAGCGCGTCTCGCCGGTGCGGCCCTCCACCAGCACCACCACCTCGCCGCGGGGCTCTTCCGCCGCGTAGCGCGCGGCCAGCTCAGACAAGGTGCCCCGGGCGAACTCCTCGTGCAGCTTCGTCAGCTCCCGCGCCACGCACGCGCGCCGGTCGCCCCAGGCGTCGAGCAGGTCCGGCAACGTCTCCGACAGGCGGCGTGGGGACTCATAGAGCACCAGGGTGGCGGACAACTGCGCCACCTCCTCCAGCATCGCCCGGCGCTCGGCGCCCTTGCGCGGGAGGAAGCCCAGGAAGTGGAAGCGCCCCGTGGGCAATCCAGAGGCGCTCAGCGCCGCGACCAGGGCCGTGGGGCCTGGCACCGGCACCACCGTCAATCCGCGCTCCAGCGCCTCGGCCACCAGCTTCTCGCCCGGGTCACTGATGGCGGGGCTGCCCGCGTCAGTCACGAGCGCACAGTCCTCCCCTTCCCCAATCCGGTCCAGGATGCGTCCGGCTCGCTGCCCTTCCGCGAAGGCGGGCAGGCTCACCAGGTCCTTCCCGCCAATGCCGAAGTGGTCGAGCAGCACCCGCGAGTGCCGCGTGTCCTCACACGCGATGAAGCGCACCGCGCGCAGGGTCTCCAACGCGCGCGATGTGACGTCCCCCAGGTTCCCGATGGGCGTCGCCACCAGATAGAGCGTTCCAGCCATGGCGTCGTCCTCTCACATCCCCGCGTCGAAGGCGCCAGGGATGTGGTCCACGGTGGCGCGCTCGCCGCGCCCCACCACCGAAATCACGTCGAAACGGAACATCCGTCCACGCAAGTCATGCGCGAACAGGTACCGAAGCGCCGCCTTCACCACCCTGCGCTGCTTGGCGAAAGACACGCTGTGGGAGGGGTCGCCCCAGGTGGCAGTGGAGCGCATCCGCACTTCCACGAAGCACACCAGGTCGTCACGTTCGGCGACCACGTCCAGTTCCCCGAAGCGGCAGGTCCAGTTGCGATCCCGCACCCGCCACCCCTGTGCCTCC